>JAHZKW010000004.1 GCA_022600175.1 Campylobacterota bacterium | reverse complement strand
TTGTCGTTTAGATGCGCAATTGAGAGGATCGAGACACGAGGTTTGCCCTCATCAGTATAGAGAAGTGATTCGATATCTAGAGGTTCTCCTTCTATCCATGCACTAAAAGTAGGGCTTGCAAGGACATTATTTAAAAGCATAGCAAGTTTGAGTCTATCATTTTGTGGATAGAAGCTTTTAAGTGGGAGTACACCAACTTTCTCAAATGGAGGATTCGCGATATAGCCTATCAGTGCTTCTAGTGTTAGATCACTCTCTTTTTTCCAAAAATGGTTAAAGATCGTAGAGAGGAGTAAAAACTCCCTGCTTTTGAGCGGATCAGCATCTACACCTACAAGAGCTAAAATAGAAGTGACTGTAGCATTGAGCATATAGGAGAAAGTATCTGGATCATCCAATACTTCAGCAGAAGGTGCATCAAAGCTACTTAGGGCTGATATCGAGATGCCTGCAGCACTTCCTGGTGTGTAGATCGTAAAATCTGCACCATTTTTATAACGTTTTACCCGTTCTCTGTCTTGATGGGCTGAGAGGATACCTTGTTCCCACTTTTGTGCGGTAGCTTCAGCATACTCCGATTTTGTCATACCTTTGTTTTCTGCTTCACTCTCATCTATCCAAGTTGCAAACTTTTTGGGTGCAAAATCATCAAAGGCTAAGAGTAGATTGCCCATATCTCCTTTAGGATCAATGATGATAGAAGGGATTTTATCAAGTACAGCCTCCTCAATCATAGAGATTCCAAGCCCCGTTTTTCCGCTGCCTGTCATACCGATAATGGCTGCATGTGTGGTGAGGTTTTTATTTTTCACTAGTAGTAGATCTTCACGCTGTTCACCACTTGGGATATCGATCTCTTTTCCTAAATAAAAGAGTCCTAATTTTTCATATATGCTACTTAAATCCATTTTGTTGTCTCCTCTTAATCTCAATTGGTCATACTTTTTTGTCACACATCACTTTTGCTTCTTCCCTTTAACAGACTTCACCTTTTATCCATCCTGATCCGATTACTTTCTCTTCATCATAAAATACTGCTGCTTGTCCAGGTGCTAATCCTTGTACATCTTCATAAAGTTTTACCGTAGCATTTTTACCATCAATTGTTACTTCACAGGGGATCTTAGGACTTCGATAACGTATTTTAACGCTACTCTCAAAGGTTTGAGTATCAATGAACATGTTAAGATCAATCACTTCAAAAGCTTTAACATTGAGATACTCTTTTGTCCCTACCGTGATTTGGTTTTTCTCTGTATTGATCGAGAGTACATAGTGTGGATCATGTGCTCCATGTACGGTAAACCCTTTACGTTTACCGATAGTGTAGTGCATATATCCACGATGTGTACCTACCACTTCACCTTCTAAATTGATCACTTCTCCCGGAAGGTCAGTATCAATGTGTGTTTCAAGTATCTCAAGATAGGTATCTTCAACAAAACAGATTTCACTACTCTCTTTTTGTGTTGCAAAAGATTTTAATACGTCAATCCCACTGGCAATCTCTTTAACATCACTTTTTAACATAGTACCTAAAGGAAAGATAACATTGTTGAGTGCTTCTTTGTTGACATTGGAGAGAAAGTAGCTTTGATCTTTACTTTGGTCAACTGCTTCATGGATAAAACCATCTTTGATCTGTGCATAATGTCCCGTTGCTAGTAGGTCAAAACCTCTCTCTTTAGTAAACTCTAAGAGAGCGCCAAGCTTGATGTTTCGATTGCATAGCACACAAGGGTTTGGTGTAAGACCCTCTTTATAGCTATCGATAAAGGGCATAAAGACTGCTTCATTAAAATGTTTGGAGAGATCAAGTATATGGTGTTTAATACCTAAAAAATGTGCCACTTTTTCAACTTTTTGGATATTTTCCTGATGGTAAGCGGGATTATCATGTAGTTTCATGTAGACTCCCTCGATCTCATGGCCTTCTTGCTGTAGTAAGTAAGAGACAACAGTAGAATCTACACCGCCACTCATAGCAACTAGTACTTTTTTTTTCAGAATATCTCCTTCTTTGCTAAAGCGTTTGGAAACTCTCACTTTGTGTGATTTGAGATAAATTTTACCAAACTTTCGTAATATTTTTCTTTAGTACACAAAAAGTAGGCATTTGCACAAGCTAAGGTGTCGTAAGTTCTATAAGGTCAATAGTCTCTTTGCTACACTCTGTGATAGTTTTATTATTGACCTTTAAAGTACTACAACTTTCTGTTGTTGATTGTATCAAGCCAATATTTTTTGCAATGTAAGCTATCTCTGTTGGTTTTGTCGTGTAGCTATAAGGTATCCCTTGTAATGTTGCTCCCTGTAATGAATTGAATGTCCCTGTACACTCAATTTTTAGTAGATCATCATAAGTTCTATTTTCCACCTCTTTGGAGGTTAAGTATTCAGTGATTTTACACTGCATATTGAGATCCCCCACAAGTGCATAAGATTCAATACGCTGTGTTGAAACAACAAACGTATCACCGAGATTAACATATCTTGCATATTCAATGATTGTATTGGTGTCAGAAGTTGTGATTAGCCTATCATGTGTGACCATATAAGTGTTATCAAGTATGCCATTAACATACTCTCTTACTTGTGTCCCTTCAGTTTCAGTATACGTACTGGTGGTAAAAGACTCTGATGGTATTTGCGAATAATTTTTTAAACCATTCTTATCAAGATAACTCTTTTCAGCATATTCCAGTGTTTGTTCTGGGGTACTATAAAGGTACTTCGTTAAATCATAACTTGTATTGCTATTTTTACTAAAGTTGACAATTGTCTTGTTGTTACTTCCTCCACCACATCCAAAAGAGAAGAGAAGTATAAAAAGCGATAAAAGTATTTGTTGCATAGGAGTACCTTGCATAATTCAAATTTCATAATTTTAACATGTTAAAATTTTATTTATATAAAGTAAATCTATTTATTTTGTACGATTAGAGATAAATTTAACAAGGTTTTCATAGTATTCACCTCGGTCTTGACCACACTCTTTGAGGTTATTGGTATGTGTAATGAGTAGATTATCAACCTCTTTGCATATCTCTTCCAAATCATCGCTGACAAAAATAAGATCAAGATCTTCTTTGCTTATAACGGCTTCTTCTATCATACTATTTTGGATAAACTCAATCAAAGGCTTCCAGTATTTTGTACCCACTAAAATGATTTTTACTTGTGAAATCTTTTTAGTTTGCATTAAGGTTAAGGCTTCAAAGAGCTCATCCATAGTGCCAAATCCACCAGGAAAAATAATATAAGTAAAAGAGTATTTGACAAGCATCACTTTTCGTGCAAAGAAATAGTCAAAACCAATCTCTGTGGTGGTGTAGCCATTGGGTTTTTGTTCATGTGGGAGTTGTATATTTAATCCTATAGATTCACACTCTCCACACGCATAGGCACCACGATTGGCTGCTTCCATGATACCGCTGCCACCACCTGTTATGATGTTATAGCCATTATGACAGAGTTGTTTACAAAGCGTTTGTGCTTTTTGGTAAGCGGAGTGATCTTCTTTAAATCTTGCACTACCAAAGACCGTGATAGAGGGACCTATCTCTTTGAGCTCTTCAAAGCCTTTGACAAAGTCTGACATGACTTTAAAAACACTCCAGATATCATCTTTTTCGATATCATTGATAAAACGGTTTTTAGGGATTCTTCTTGCCATAATTATCGTAGTTGAGAGAGGATCTCTTTTGGAGAACCGATATCAACAATCTGTACACCAAAGTTTCCTTCTACTATCACAACTTCACCTTTAGCAATAATTTTTTCCCCGACAAGTACATCTAAAGGTTCATTGGCCAGTTGATCAAGTTCAACTACTGAGCCTATA
>JAHZKW010000022.1 GCA_022600175.1 Campylobacterota bacterium | reverse complement strand
CCCACAACTTCCATAGGTGGAAAACCTTTTTTACTCTTTTATCGAGGTTTTTTTGGTTTTACAGCACTACTACTTTTTTTCTATACTATTACCGCTATTCCATTAGGTGAAGCAATAACCCTCAATAAAACTTCTCCTCTTTTTGTCACAGTTCTTGCTTTCTTTCTCTTAAATGACAAACTCTCTTTCAAAGGGATAGTTGCTCTACTTATAGGATTTTTAGGTGTTGTACTTATTACCAAACCCTTTGGACTCTCTATAGGGTTAGATCACCTTCTAGGATTGATGGGTGGTTTTTTAGCGGCTGCTGCCTATACCACCATACGCAAAATAAAACATGTGTATGATTCTAGAACTATTGTACTCTCATTTATGAGTGTGGGTGTTGTTATCCCTATTATACTTTTTATTATTGCTTTACTTGAGATACCACAAAGTTTAACATTTATCATTACCCCTTTTATCTTACCTACGTCACTTACAGTTTGGAGGTTACTGATTCTTATTGGTATTACTGCGACCATCTCTCAATGGCTACTCACACGTGCCTATAGTAGTACCAACGCAGGAATCATAGGAATAGTCAGCTATAGCAATATCCCTTTTGCTATCTTTTTTGGCACTCTACTAGGTGATAAGTTACCTGATAGTTTCACTTTTATCGGTATCATACTAATTATACTCTCTGGACTACTGGTAAGAAAAGGTACTAAATCTTAAACTCCAACTCTGCATCTTTCGCCTTTTCAATCCCCGTAAAAGTAAGATTTTCACCGTCAACAAATCCCTCATTCTTAAGACCTTTTAACAGTTTCTTCCCCTCTTTAAATGAAAAAACACCTGCATTTTCAAGAATTTGAACTACCTCTAAAAGTGTCTCTTCCTCTTTTTTCTTATAAATAGCAAGTAATAATACACGTGACTCTATTTCCATTTTTCCTCTTTTCTCATATAATTGCAACATTATAGTCGCAATTATATTAAAGAAAATTATATCTTAGGAATAGCAGGTGGTATATTACTGCTCTCTTGAGTTTGTGGAGAACTTGGTAGATTTTCATCACTACTGGAACTACTACATCCCGCTAATATCATAATCACTATCAATCCTATAAAATATCGCATAGTTACTCCCTTTCCAAACTATCAACCGTGCTAAATGATGCATACCCATTCATCAAATATGCAATATACGTAACACCCTCTTTATCAAAAATAATACCACGATTTATACCTGTATATTTTTGAGTATTGATATTATCAATCATTGCATCATAAACTTTAAATCTATTCTCTACAACTTGAAATACTCCTAAATAACTACCATATCCAATATTATAATTTCCACCACTAAATGGCATTGTAAAGAGTTTATCACTATCTCTAAAACTGAGTGCTTTATGATTATACTCTACATCACTATAGTAATATCCACTCTCATCAAAACGATACAAATCTACCGATCTTGGCTGTGAAAAATCACTAACGTCAAAAAGTTCAAGTTTCAGTTTATTGTCTAGACGACCTATCCCCATCACTAAATTTTCACCTACAGGATGAAGATAACTTGAGTACCCTTCAATCCCAAGTTCACCTACTTTCCTAGGTTGATAAGGATCACTAAGGTCTAGCGTATAAAAGGGGTCTGTTTGTCTAAAAGTGACAACATATCCTTTATCCGCCATAAAACGCACAGCATAGATTGTCTCCCCTTCATGTCCCAAATTTCCTAAATATCCAAGCTGACTTAATACACCATCAACTTCACCTAAAGTATAAATACTATTGGTAGTTTCATTTTCCCATGAAGACCCCTCTGTAGTAGCAACACGCAAAGTATTATTGTATTCACTGAGGCTAAATTGATTGAGTGCATGACCATTAATAAAGCCCATACTCTCAAAAGAAATTCCATCGTCTATAGAAAATTTATAAATCGATGAGCGTTCTTGGTAATGTCTAAAATCATAATAAAAAGGGTATTCTGAAGAGACAAGATAGAGAGCATTAGATGAAGCATAAACAACACTTTTTTCACCTAGAACAGAACTGCTACCTACAAGATTCATCGTATCAACATCAATTTTAGTGATGGTCGTAATCGTAGCTTTTTGATCTTTTTTACTTGGTACATAAAATGTTTTGGGTTCTAAAAGGGATAGAGCACTATTATTATCTTTGACTACTTTAGGTAAGAGGTTTTCAGCACTTACTGTTGGATTTTCATAATCATAGCGATAAAATTTACCTTGATCATCTTGATAAAGATCATAACATCGCATATATTCTTTTTTACCATCATAGCTATATGTATTGTTGATCAAGTCGTTACACTCAGGTACATCCATATACACTTTTGGATACTCAACTTCGACAATAGGATAAAAACTACTCACTAAAATTAACTCGCCCTCTACCATACGACTCTCTGAAAGAGAACCATCTATCATATATGTTCCAATTTTGTGAATATTGTCAATCTGTGAAACATCAAAAGTGTCTATCGCAAATCGTGGAATATGATAAGGCTGTCCAATATCATACTTTTCGTACGCATCATAAAACTCACCATCAAGATAAGATAAAACAACCAATTTATTTTCAACCAAATAGAGTGAATCCACATATTTTGTCTTTTCTAAACTTAGTTCTGTTAATGCACTTTGTTCTCCTGAAAGTACACGATCAAATGTTGTAACATGTACCTTATGCTCTGCACCTTTATTTACAAAAAAGATATTTACACCATCATGTTTAACAATATCTGACTCATCCACTTCTGCCTCTTGAAGATTCGTACCTGAAGCATCATCAACTTTATCTGTAGTAGGAGATGAGTTTTGGGTGTCACTCTCCATATTAGCACTTGTACTACTACTTGAAGCACCACTATTGGACGTCTGCTCTGTCACCAATATCGGCATACTATCTTCCAGCGCAAAATAACCACAGTAAGGTCTATGATGTGTAAGTGCCATATCTCTAATATAAGACTCCATTTGCGAAGCATCATCAAAAGTATGTAATCTAGCAGCATGTTTGGAAACATCTATGAAAGTTTTTGCTTCTACTTTAACCCAAACACCTTCACTATTATTAATATGACCAATTGTAGGAAAACTTGTTTCACTCTGTGTTTGATCAAAAAATTTCCATTTTTGATTATCATACTTCCATAAAATAGCATTATCAAAGATCTGTGGAGATACAACCGTATCAATAGGCAAAGAGATAAGATTCCAGCCCGCTTCTAACGTGATATTATTTTCACTCTGCTGTGGTATTTGATTTTGTGTTAACACCAAAGGCCACTCTTGCTTACTCTTGACCCAAAATCCATGCCAACTTTGAAGAGACGTAATCGTAGAAAGATTTAAATCATCAATTTTTTTTTGCGTTTGGGCATCAGGCGAATACCCTTGCCACGCTTGTGTCTGTGCATCAAAATGCCACACTTGTTCAACATTTTTAGCCTCAAACAGACGCATATCATCGATCTGCGTTGTTAATCCCACTAATTGCCACCCCTTCTTCACTAAAATTGCTGAATCAGCCAATAATGAAGAGAAGACAAGAAGTACTCCTAAAACAACTTTTTGCATTGCTAACTCCTTTAAATATCTCTTTAAAAGTATGCTAACACAAAAAAGTGTCTTAAAAGTGTCTCATGTTAAAACGATCATTAAATTGGTTTAATGATCACCATGATGACTACAATAATCATAATAATTGTTGGTACTTCATTGTAAAATCTTAATTTCTTACCACTCATCGTACATTTGTCTTTCATAAGTCGCTTGCGAATCATATTAAGACTAAAGTGATATCCAATCAAAAAGAGTAACGCAGTCAATTTAATATGTAACCACATCCCACTGATAAAAAGTGCTGGATTTAAAATAATAAGTACAATCCCACTAAGTAAAGTTGCCCAAAACGCTGGTACTCCAATAAATTCATAAAGTTTTCGTTCCTGAATTTCAATGACATCTGTAAATACTTTACCATTTTCCTTATGCTCTACATGGTAAATAAAAAGTCTTGGTAGATAAAAAAGCATTGCCATCCATGAAATCACACTCATCACATGAAATGCCAAAACCCAACTATAATACTCCATGAATCCCCCTTAATTTAATTATTCTTAATTATACAGCGTCTCGACTGACATGTATATATTGGTAACAACAATGCTCCCTTTTATAGATTAAAAAAAGCTTTTGGATACATTTTAGTCGAAAGTATGGCAATATGGAAAATATTTTTTACATTTGGAGTACATTTGAAATATATTATTAATATCTATACGCTAACCTTTATTGCTCTATTTACTTTTACAGCTTGTGGTGGCAGTGATACCACACAACAACTCATAGAAAACAATCACACACAAATACCACAAGATAATGCTTCTGTCTATGAAACGGCAGAAAATGGTTCCATCGATAAATGGGAATTATGGAGTGGCTTTGAAATTGAAAATGTTCCAGATGGTGCAAATGGCAGTAGCAGATCAATCTTTGTAAAAGCAAATTGGACACAAGATGCTGAAGGTAATCATAAAAATGAAGCCCACTATGAACTACCTTTAGCAGAACCTAACTACTCACAATTTATCTTAGAATTTGACAAAAAGAAAAAAGTCTCTGAGACACTACACTGTTTTACAGTAGGCATGACCGTCGAAACAGAAAATGGAAAACGACATCTCTCCTATAACCCCTTCCTTGATAGAGAAAATATACCTGCATCTCGTCATGCATTTGATAACGGTGAAATTGAAATTGTCTTACCACTCAGTATGGAATATGTTGATGAGGCTGGTGTCTGGAAACATCTCAGACTTGATTTAAGAGAAGCTTTACACCATTTTGAGCCAGATAATGACATTACAGCAGTCACATCATTTTACTTTCAAGGTGGAGATGACTATTTAGATAATATACGCTTGGTTTCAGAATAGAAAATAACACCTGCAATATTTTGTTGGATGACTTGATTAGTTATCATAAGTTTTTGTAAAATGGCTTTGGCACTATCACTAAAAAGATAATCAATATCTGATTGACTTTGCGGTCTTCTTCTTAATGTTTCTAAAATCGCTTTCTCATCAAAGTCTACTTTGATTTTAGGCATCTCTTTGTGAATGATAGATATCGGTAATCTTTTAAAATAGCTACTTAAAGATTTTAATTTCTCACTGCTCACTGCCTTTACTTGATATGCTGGTGGACGATCGATCGTACCTAAATCTATCCGACTTGGTTTGATCTCTTGTAACACTTCATTTAACGCTAACATCTCCACTTTTTTATCATTGATACCTTCTACAACTAAAACTTCAATTACCAATGTATGCGTAAATCTCTTTGAAAATAGTTTCATACCTTCAATGATTTTATCTATTTTAATCCCATTTAATGGTCGATCAATCTTTTGAAAACAGGCTTGTGTTACACAATCTAAAGAGAGCTTTACAATATCAATTTTTTGAAATATACTTTGGATATTTAGATCTGTAATCGTAGCAGCATTTGAAAGAATGAGTAGCTTCTTATCACCTTTAATCATATTCAGTGCGTCTACTAATTTCTCAAGATCTGGATAGAGTGTAGGTTCCCCATTTGAAGTAATTGTGATAACATCAATTGCAGGCTCTTTAAGAAGTAGCCATTCCACTTCTTGTACAATCTCTTCAACGCTAGGAGGCTGACTGATTTTATCAACAGGTTTGGCTGCTTCAAGCTCACAATAGAGACAGTCAAAGTTACAACTTTTAACCTCAGGACTTAAGTCAATCCCTAAAGAGAGACCAAAGCGCCTAGAGTTTATAGGACCAAAGATATATTTCACTTAGCGTTTACTGACCTCTTGACAAAGTTTTACAAAATATTTTGCATTATCTACTGGTACATCAGGAAGGATTCCATGCCCAAGATTAAAGATATGGCGACCCTCTTTCATCGTCTGAGCAATTGAAGTCACACACGCATGTGTCTCTTTTTGTGAGTAAAGACGACAAGGCTCCATATTACCTTGGAGTACATACTTATCTCCTAGCTTCTCTTTCGCTAAAGCCATCGGTGTTGACCAATCAACACCAAATACATCAAACTCACCATCAATATCATCTAAATATGCAGGAATACCTTTAGGGAACATAATGATTGGGATATGTGGATATTTTGCTTTGATATGTGCGGCAATCTCTTTCATATAGTCCCAGCTAAACTCAAAATATCTTGATTTTTCCAATGCAGCAGCCCATGAATCAAAAATCTGCACAACATCAGCACCCGCTTCAATCTGTTTTTCTAAATAGATCTTAATCACTTCTGTTACTTTTGCAAGCAATTTATGCATAAACTCAGGATTAGAATAGATCAACTTTTTACAAACATTATAGGTTTTAGTCCCCTGACCTTCAATCATATACGTTGCTAATGTCCATGGACTTCCTGTAAAACCAATCAATGCTTTATCTTCTGCCAACTCTTCTCGAATTAGTTTTAATGTATCATAAACATAAGTGAGTTTCTCAGCTGCCTCCTCACCACCAATCAATGCATCAAGTGCTTCATCATCACGTACAGGGTTTGCAAAAACTGGTCCTTCACCTTTGATAAAGTCAAGATCCATCCCCATTTCATTTGGAATAACCAAAATATCTGAAAATAAAATAGCCGCATCCACACCTAAAATATCTACAGGTTGTAATGTAACTTCACAAGCTTTTTTAGGATCATGACAGAGGTTTAAAAAATTTCCCGCTTCTTCACGTACTGCCATATACTCTGGCAGATATCGTCCTGCCTGTCTCATCATCCATACTGGTGTATAAGGTGTCTCTTTTCCAAAACAAGCATCTACAAATATTTTACCCACTAGTGTTTTCCTCCCTTGTGTAAAAAATACAGACCCACAGCTAATGCTAAGATTGAACCTGAAAAGTAAAGCATCTCTAATGCTCCATTATACTCTGTATGAAGCACTCGTTGGAAAAAACTCACAACTAGTACCATCACAATTACTTTTGCCAACTTATCTTTAAGCTGATCAAGAGAGTGAATCTCTAATACTTTTGATGCACCACTCTCTTTAGCTTGATCAATTTCAGAGATAAAAAGCTCATAAAGCCCAAAACTAAAAATAAGCATGACCACAGCCATAAGGTATAGATCAACTGCACCAATAATACCACCCACTACCATCTCATGAAAATTATCAGGGTGCTCATGGTTTACATAGACACTTATTGTCTTCATCGCAACATCAAAGATATCAGCACTTGCAACCACAAAAAGGATGATTGCTCCTACCATACTAAAAATCACTGCTAAGAGTATAAAAAGACGTCCATTCCACAGGACACTTTCAAAAACTTTCTCTATTGTTTTCATCATGATTTGAAATCCTCCATCTCTATCCATTTAAGGGCAATTCTAAGCGAGTTAGTAGCGGCACCCACACGAACTTGATCTGCAACGTTCCAAAAATGTACAATGTTATCTCTAAAAATATCTTTTCTAATTCTTCCAACATAGGTCATATCTGTATCTGTTGCATTCTTAGGCATCGGGTAGATGGCATTTTCAATATCATCTTCTACTACTAAGTTTTCAAAATTTTCAAATGCATTACGCACAGCATCTAAGTCAACAACAACATTTTCACCAAATGTCACGGTAATAGACTCGCTATGACTTCTTAAAACTGGTACACGAACACAAGTTGCAGCCACTTCAATATCTTTATGAAGAATCTTTCTTGTCTCATTGACCATTTTCATCTCTTCTTTGGTAAAACCATTGGGTTGAGGAACATCTACATGAGGAATCACATTGAGTGCAATCTGATGTGCAAATGCATTGCATTCACTCTCACTAAGCTTAAAAGCAAAAAAGTCTTGCATCTGTTTTACAAGCTCTTCCATCCCAGCTTTACCTGCACCACTTGTTGCCTGATAAGTACTTACATCTACCCTATCAATACCATAAAGATCCTCAAGTGCTTTAAGTGCTTGTACCATTTGAATCGTGGAACAATTTGGGTTAGCAATAATACCTCTGTTTCTCCACTCTTTGATATCTTCAGGGTTTACTTCAGGTACCACAAGCGGAATTTCAGGATCCATTCTAAAATGACTCGTATTATCAATCACAACAGCACCTGCGTCTACTGCACTCGCTGCATACTCTGCTGAGATGCTACCTCCTGCTGAAAAAAATGCAATATCAATCTCTTCAGCTTCAAAAATCTCTTTAGTTAACTCTTGAACAGGAATCTCTTGATTACCGTACTCAATGCACTTACCTACACTTCTTGCGCTTGCCAATGGGAGTAATTTATTAATTGGAAAATTATGTTCTTTAAATAATCTATAAAACTCTTCACCTACAGCACCTGTAGCACCGACGACTGCTACATTGAATTTTCTCATTTCAAAACCTCTATATTAAATTTATCTATCTTTTTCTCTAAATTTGTACAACTGATACCTAATGCTTTAGCACTTTTCTCAAGATCTTGGTCAAAATCTTTTAAAAGCTCTATTATAAGCTCTTTTTCTAAATCTTTGATACTTTTTTCTCTTTTTCGACTCTCTAAAAAAAGATCCTCCTCTTCAATCACATCACTTTCACTCAAAATTGCAGCTCTCTCTACCACAGAAAGCAGTTCCCTTACATTACCTGGCCAATCATATGCTTCTAATGCAAGTACAGCATTATCACTTAAACTTTTATAGGCAAAATCATACTTTCTACAAATTTTGAATAATGACTCCTTCGCAATATCTGCAATTTCTTCTCTACGCTCTCTTAGTGGGGGAATCTTTACAGGTATCGTATTTAGCCGATAATAAAGATCTTCTCTAAACTTTTTATTATCAATTTGCTCATTAATATTTGCATTGGTAGCAGAGACAATTCGTACATCGATTTTAATTGGCTTTGTTCCACCGACACGATAGATCTCACGCTCTTGTAGCACCCTTAAAAGCTTCGCTTGCAATGCCATTGGCATCTCACCAATCTCATCTAAAAACAGGGTCCCTTTATTTGCTGTCTCAAAATACCCTTTTTTCATTGCTGTTGCATCCGTAAATGCACCCTTCTCATATCCAAAAAGCTCACTCTCCAAAAGGTTATCGGGAATTGCAGCCATATTGATAGGAATAAAAGGACCAGCATATCGAGGAGAGCGATCATGTACCTCTTTGGCAAAGAGCTCTTTACCCACACCACTCTCTCCTAAGAGCAGGACAGAGGCATCTGTCATAGCTGCCTTTTGTAAAAGTTTTAAAATCTTCTCCAGTTGATTTGATTGGCCGTAAAAACGTTTTCTTCTGTCACTCCCTTGTTTACGTCTCTCCACCTTAACCGCACGTGTATCCTCTTTTCCTACACGTCTATCTTTACCTTCTTCATAACGTCGCTCATGTTCAGCTTGCACTTTTGAAACTTCAGCACTACGCTTGATCGCTTCCACTAAGGTATCTACTTCAAAAGGTTTAGTTAAAAAGTCTTTTACACCAAGACGCATAGATTCTACTGCACGATTGAGTGTTGCATTGCCTGTAATGATGATAAAGTCACACTTAAAATCAATCTGTTTAATAAACTCAATACCATCCATCTTGGGCATATTGATATCAGTGACAATCAATTCATAACTTGAATCAAGTTTTTTTAGTGCTTCAGGTGCATTTTTAAATGTAGTGATCTCAAATTCTTGATACTCTTTAAGTGCTATTTCTAGCGACTTTCTCATACTGATATCGTCTTCAACTATGGCTATTTTCAACACTAAACCTTAAATTATTTTTATAATATACTATCTAATATTTTATTAAGATGTGTTTGGTATAAAGATTTATAAAAGGTAAATAATGAAAAAACTTACAAATATCGTTTATTGGCTCGTACTCTCTTTCTTGATTATCTACTTACTCTATCAAAAAGGGTATATTTTTAGAAATTTCGAACAAATCTCCGCAGAAAATGCTTATAACCGTCTTTTAATAGATAGAAACATTACACTACTTGATGTACGAACCCCTGAAGAGATCCAAGAAGATGGAAAGATTAAAAACTCTCTTTTAGTACCTCTACAAATTTTAGAGAGAAACATAGACAAGTTACAGCCCTATAAAAATAAACGTCTGTTTATCTATTGTCGTAGTGGTAACAGAAGTATCACTGCATCAAGAGTACTCTCTGATGCAGGATTTAAAACTTATAATATCCAAGGGGGTATCATCACTTGGAGAAAAGAGGGTTTACCCATAGAGTAAAGTTATTCACTCTCCTCTTCTGGCTTCTCCTCTTTCGGACATCTAGCAATACTTGCAACAACATCATCGCTCTCCGTTCGCACAACAATCACACCACTGGTATTTCGTCCTGCTTTTCGGATACTCTGCATATCCACTCTGATCATCTTACCACTTGAAGTCAGTGCCATAAGATCTTTCTCTTCATCAACCAGAACAACACCTACAAGATCTTTGGTTTTAGAGGTCAGCTTCATTGCGATTACCCCTTTACCTGCTCTTTTCTGTTCTCTATACTCATCAGCAGTAGTTCGTTTACCAATACCTTTTTCACTTAAAGTCAATAACTCTTGTGCTTCATCTTTAATGACTGCAGCACCTACAACTTCATCGCCTTCAGTTTTAAATTTGATCGCTGTTACACCACGTGCTGTTCGCCCCAATTCTCTTGCATCTTCTTTGATAAATCGAATACACATACCCTTTTTAGTCACAACAAAAAGATACTTATCTTCT
The DNA here is from genome assembly GCA_022600175.1 of Campylobacterota bacterium. Lineage (GTDB taxonomy): Bacteria > Campylobacterota > Campylobacteria > Campylobacterales > QNZT01 > SZUA-1433. The sequence goes on along the minus strand of JAHZKW010000022.1, from coordinate 11,113 downwards.
TCTTGTACAATTCTCGAATCCACTAACTCATCATCGTCATTAAGGGTAATTGCCCTTACCCCTACTGATCTAATATTTTTAAATTCGTTGAGTTTTGTACGTTTAACAATACCTTTTTTAGTAAAAAATGCTAATGATTTTGACTCAGAAAAATCAGTTGTTGGGATAATAGCACGTATGGTTTCATCAGGTTGTAAATTAATTAAGTTAACAACTGCTTTACCTTTTGCACTTCTACTCCCTTCTGGAATACGATACACTTTAAGCCAATAGAGCTGCCCAAAATTGGTTACAAACATGAGTGTATCATGGGTATTGGTAGTAAAGAAGTTTTCAATAAAATCATCTTCATATGTCGTAAGGGCTGTTTTACCTTTACCACCTCTATGTTGTTTCTCATACTGCTTAAGTGCTACACGTTTAATATAGCCTCTATGGGTAATAGTCACAACCATCGGTTCATTTGGTATAAGATCTTCAATATCAATCTCATCATAATCTTCAACAATCTCTGTACGTCTTGGACTGCTAAATTTATTTTTGATCTCAATAAGCTCTGTTTTTATCAATTCGTTTAATAACTCTTCACTTTTTAAGATCGCACTAAGTCGCTCAATCTCTTTACGAAGTTCTGCAAGCTCAGCCTCTATCTTATCTCTCTCAAGCCCTGTAAGACGATTAAGCTTCATATCAAGTATCGCTGCTGATTGTACTTCAGAGAGACCAAACTTAGACATCAGTCCTGCTTTAGCTTCTGGTGTATCTTTACTTGCACGAATAACTTTGATCACTTCATCAATATTGTCAAGAGCAATCTTTAAACCTTCTAAAATATGTGCTCTTGCTTTTGCTTTCTCTAACTCAAAAATGGTCCGACGAATAATGACAGTTTTTCGATGAGATAAGAAAAGTTGTAATAGATCTTGTAAATTTAAAATCTTTGGTTCTTTATTGACAATTGAGAGTAAAATAACACCAAAAGTCATCTGCATTGACGTTGATTTATAAAGATTATTGAGTACTATTTCACTCATAGCATCACGCTTAAGCTCAATGACCACACGCATACCTTCACGATCAGATTCATCTCGAATCTCACTAATCCCTTCGATCTGCTTATCTCTTACAAGATTAGCAGTATTTTCAATCAACTTTGCTTTATTAACTTGATATGGTAATTCATCAATAACAATGACCTCTTTAGATTTTTTCGTCTCTATATGTGTTTTTGCTCTGATTTTAACACGACCTCTTCCCGTACTATATGCATCTCTAATACCTTGTTTACCAAAGATAATACCTCCAGTTGGAAAGTCTGGTCCCTTCACACACTCAGTCAACGCATCGATAGGTGCATGTTTATCTTCTATCATAATTAAAAGCGCGTCAATAAGCTCATCAAGGTTATGCGGTGGGATATTCGTTGCCATACCAACAGCAATACCGCTTGAGCCATTTAAAAGTAAGTTTGGTACACGTGCAGGTAAAACATCTGGTTCACTCATAGAGTCATCATAGTTAGGTACAAAATCAACAGTATCTTTCTCAAGATCTCTTAATAACTCTTCAGATAGTGCTGTCATTCTCGCTTCGGTATAACGCATAGCAGCTGGATTATCACCATCAATCGAACCAAAGTTTCCTTGGCCATCAACCAATGGATGACGCATAGAAAATGATTGAGCCATACGTACTAACGCATCATAAACTGCATTGTCACCATGTGGATGATACTTACCGATAACATCACCAACGATTCTTGCAGACTTTTTATAAGGAGAACGTGAACTCATGTTAAGATCATTCATTGCATACAGTATTCTTCTATGAACAGGTTTTAAACCATCTCTTGCATCAGGAAGTGCACGCCCAATAATGACACTCATAGAGTAATCAAGATAACTCGCTTTCATGGAGTCTTCAATATTAATATCGTTTATATTATCATCATTCTCAAAAAGATTGTCTGCCATGGATTTTCCTTAGCTTTTTATGTAGTAATAAATATTTTATCTAAACCCCCCTTAGGCCTCTCTTGCATCAGCGATAGTCATCGCAAATAAGGGGTTTACGTTATGTTTTAAGAGTGTATTTTTTGCCTCATTTATTGTAGTCGTACTAGTCACAATATCATCTACAATAATGGCATCAATACCAGATCGATACAAGTAGTGAAAATTTCGCGGATTTTGTAGACGAAAAGTTAAACTCTTACCAGAATAGGCAATCTGATTTTGTGCCCTCAGTGTTCTATAGCGAGGTTTTATTGTTTTATTATGTAGTGCTTTTGCTAAAATAGCGGTATGCGAATATCCACTGCTAGGATGATCATCAATAGGCAGTGCATACACGGGATTTGTATAGACAAACTGTTTAGTAAATAGACTAAATGCATTTTGTGCTAATATGGCGTAAACAGCAGCACCTAGATGTGTATGTTTTGTTTTTAAAAGATCTGAAATTTCACTATAGTGATAAAAACTATAGATTTTAAATCCATCTGGCAATGTACGTGTCATCAAACTTGGTACTAAAAAATGAGATTGACACTTTTTACAAATAATCTTAAAAGTATATTGTTTACAGATGATACATTTCATCTAAGAAGTATAACATAAGAGGAAAATCTCCTCTCATGTTATGAAGAAATTGTATAAACTACTTAGTAGTTTTACACTTAACTTCTTGCCATTTAAGTACTGGATCAGAAACTTTAACTTTTTTAGTTACAGTTTGGTATGTCGCAGGAATAGGAATTCTTTTAGTACTTGCAGGTGTTTTTACAACTTTAGTTGTAACAGTTTTATAAACAGCTGGAACTGGTACAGATTTTGTTGCTGCTGGTGTAGCAACTACTTTTCTCGTTACAGTTTTGTAAACAGCTGGAACTGGTACAGATTTTGTTGTTGCAGCAGACTTAAGTACTCTCTTAGAGATAGTTCTATACTCAGCTGGAATTTCAACTAAACATACAATTTCACCTGTTGCATGATCAACTCTTTGGTTAGGACCAGATCCTCTTTTCCAAGTTGTATAAGCAGGCTTAACCATGATTTTCTCAGTTACTGTTTCATAAACAGCTGGAACTTTTACTAATCTCTCACTTGCTTCTTTTACAAGAACTTTTTCAGTTACTGTTTTATATGTTGCAGGAACTGTTACAAGTCTTTCACTTGCTTCTTTTACAAGAACTTTACTTGTTTGTTTTCCATAAGCAGCAGGAATAACTTCTACTCTCTCACCAGCTTCACTTTTAAGAAGTTTTTCAGTTCTCATCTCATATTTTGCAGGAGTTAAAACTCTAGCATAACATTTTCCAGCAACTGCGTTTGGCGGGTATAATTCGTTTGGACCAGCAACTTCTTTAGTTACTGTTACAACTTTTGCAGATTTTGCTCTAGCTTCAGCTAACTCAGCTTGAAGACTTTTAATCTCAGCATCTCTTGCATCTACTTTTGCAACTGGTGCTACTGCAGATTTACATACTTTTTTTTCAGCACAACCACTGAATGCAACCGCTAAAACTGCGGCACATAGAACAGAACTTTTTAAAATTCTCATTAAACACTCCTCTTAAATTTTTGTAAGACAACTTCATTATAACAAAAGATAATTAATTTTCCAAACAAAATAAACAAATATAATTAATTTTTTATTTTATTTATGTTGCATCGAATAAACACTCATATGAAAATTTATTTTCAATAGTTTATTTTCAGTCGTAATTGTAATGGGAAAATTAATTTTGATGATTCCATCATAAGCATGTAGGGTTTTAACAAATTCATAAAATCGTGTAGGGTTTTGGGCTTGGGCATCTGCACTAAACTGATAAACTTGCAGTGCCGAGCTATTTGAATCACTTGCTACTTGTGTAATTTTTGCATCATCAAAGTATTTTTTGGCATTGGCTATAAAACTTGTACTATTAAACTCTTGAAAAAATATATCAATCACTTCTTGGTTGTTCGTCTTCACAACTTCTAAATGTTTTTGCAGTGTACCATACTCTTGTTGTAGTGCCTGCTTGGCTCTTTTTTCAGCAGTATGTTCTCCTTGCAAGCGCTTATACTCTTTAATACCAGGGATCACAACAAAAAGTACAAAAATAAAAACAATGATCGTAAATACCATCGTATAGATCAAAAATTTCAAAGTTGAATTTGTACTCTTTTTACTCATCGCTTGCACCTTCTTTATGCATATAATTTTTTGAAACAAATTGATAAAAACCTCGATTATCAATCGAAAAAAATACACGACTTTCATCAAAGATAGATTTCAAAGGTGGCTCCAAAAGTAAGAGATAAGATTCTTTAGAAGTACTATAGCCTGTTAATAATAAAGACTCTTTTTCCATCACAACATTTGTCAAAGTAATTTGATCAGGCACAAGATCAAAAAGGTTTTTCACACTCTCTTTTAAAATAAGATTACTATTTTTAACTTCAGTATAAAGCTCTTTTTGCATACTATAAATCTCAATATCACGCTTAATATCTTTCACTTTTGCAGCTAATGCTTGGTTCTCATAGCTACTATCTTCTAACATCTTAATATAGAATGATGATTTATATTTAACATACACACCAAAACCAATAAGACCTATCACCATCAACCCAATAAAAGCAAGCCACAATGAAGACATATCATCTAATAACTTTTTACGACGTGGTTTAATAAAGCTACGCATGATTCATCACCTCGTCTTCTGCTATTTCTAAGATTTTATCTAATAAGTTGATATTCTCTGCACTCGTATCTAAAAGTAATTCATTCTCAATATGTTTAATGACCTCTTTATGCATACCTGCATCATCATAAATCTTGACTTTGGTAATAAAAGCATTTTCATAAAGATCACTGTTATAAAATTCTTTCAAAGAGGCATCGAGATATTTAACAAAACGAGCATCTTTTTCAGAAAGATACTCTGTATGTTCAATATCATCATACTCCATGACATCATCAAGCGCCTGCATCTCATCGTTATCATCCATCTCAATCTCATCAAATAGATCATCTTCAATATTTACAGCAGTAGATTCATCACCAGTTTCAAAATCTTCATGTAAAAGATTTTCCTCTTTTGCAACATTAAAAAATGCACCATAGAGCAACTTCTCTCCTTGCATGATCATCATTGTAAGTCCATTGTGCGTATTAAGAATAAAGAGTTGGACCTCTTGATCTTCAAGATCATCTTGTATATAGTGGTACAAGATCAAAAATGGTGAAAAAACAAAATCCAATCCTACTGGAGCAAAAACTTTATCTACCCAATTGATATCAATTTTTGAGGCATAAATACTAAAACTATTATCTAAGCAGATACTTTTTACACTCTTTTTATCCACACCAAGCTTTTCAAAAGCACGCTCATTGCAACCATCTATAGCACCTTGTCCTAAAGTGTTTAAAAAAAGTGTGATATAGGTCTGTTGATGTTCATCTTGCAGATAATTTAAATAAGTAATAACTTCTTTGCTCAACTGATCTTTAGACACAATATCAAAAGACTTTTTTGTACTCTCAACTAGTTTTCCATTTTTAAGCTTATGCAGTTGAATCTTACACTTCTGTTCTTCAAGCCTAACACCAACAAATTGAATCGTAAATCGTTTTTTCACTGACGTAAACAGACCCATCTTACTCCCTACACATTGGATGTGCTTTTTGATAATTTTTCATCTTCAAAGAACTACTTAGCTTTGTATAAATCTGTGTCGTATCTAAAGATGCATGTCCTAATAACTCACTCACATCAGTAATACGTGCACCACCATCTAAAAGATCAGAGGCAAAAGAGTGGCGAAGCTGATGCGGTGTTGCTTTAATACCAATTCTTTTAAAGACTTTAGATAGCGTATATCTTAATTTATTTTCACTAATCTGTACTCTATCAACTTCAAAAATATAGACAAGAGGTGCATACTTTTTAAGATAATCATCAAGTACACTTCTTACTTCATCTAATAGAGGAACTTCCCTGATTTTAGCACCTTTTCCATTAATCCTGACCCAACCATTTTTAATATCTTTAATTTTTAAATTAGTAGCTTCACTGATACGAAGTCCCAAAGTGTATAACAATAGTACCAATACTTTCTCTTGACTATCACACTTGGCTAAGGCTTCTAAAATATAGTGTGAAGCTACTGGTTTAGGCAGTGTCTTAGAAACCTTGATATTATCATCATTTTTAAGCCTTACTGCTACCTCTTCATCTTGAAGATAGTGAGAGAAAGAGCGAAAAATAGAGATCTTTTTATAGATAGTCTTTTTATTTTTCCCGATTAATTTCATTCTATAAGGGATTAAGTCTATTGTATAGAGATCATCTTCTTTCTCAATACTAACATGTCCAATCGCTTCAAAAAGATTTAGACGATAAGTTTTGATTGTATGAGAGCTGTATCCTCGAACCGCCAGTAGAAAATGTAGATAAGCTTCTATCTGCTTTTCAAAATAGTTCTTCATGAATCTTTTTAAATTTTTCGAATTGCTCCGTGCAGAGTGCATATAGGGCTTTATCTGTCATCACTGTAGGACTAAGTTTATAATACTTTTCCATCATAATTTCGCAATAAAACTTTATTTTAATACGATCTTTCTCAGAAAAGTCTCCTTTGACACTCAACTGCTCAATTTTTTGTAAATAGCGTGTGGCATCTTCAGTATAGTCTAAAAGTTTAGCAGAGATCTTACTTTGTGCTAAGATAGAAAAGGCCATTTTGTTATAAGGATCAAGTTCAAATGCCTCTTTTGCAAGTACTCTAGCCTCTTTATAGTCACCCATAAAATATTTCACTCTAGCCTCTAAAGAGAGTTTATATGAATCACTAAATCCAAAAAAGAATATTGCTATTGCTAAGATGATGAAAAAAAGTGTTGTAAAAATTTTTTTAAACATAGGCTTGTAGCCTCCTTTTAATCTCTGCTTTAGCATCATCTCTACTCAAGTGAGTTACACTAAAAGGTTCACTTGCATAAAAATCAAGTGTACTAAAAGGTTTAGGAACAATAAACTGATCCCAACTCTTCATCTGCCAAAAAGAGGAAGCCTTATAGTTAAACACTACTATTTCTAACTCTTTTTTCTGCGCAATCACCACAATACCATCTGCTACAGAGTGTCTTGGCCCTTTAGGACCATCTGGTGTAATTGCAATTGCATTACCTTGGTCAATCTTTTTAAAACTCTCTTTTAGGGCTTTAATACCACCTCTAGTAGAAGAGCCTCGAATCGTATCAAATCCAAAAAAGCTTACACTTCTAGCAATCATCTCACCATCAAAATGATCACTAATCATCAATGACATTCTAACATCTTTTAAAATTTTTTTATACATCAAAGGGTTCATGAGGATTTCGCCATGCCAAAATGCAACTAAAAACGGTGCTTTGGGGATACGCTTAGGAATATGGTATCGCTTTTTACAAGTCAATGCCAAAAGACGAATAAAAAAATATGCGATAGGAGGTACAACGGCTAAAAGCATAGCACGTTTTCTATTTTTACTTAACCACTTCCCCATACAACACCATTCTTTTTGGATTATCGATTTTAACAGGGAGTGTACACCCTAAAAGCTCTTCACTACCTTCCACTTGAATCATAAACCCATTGTCACTGCGTCCAGCAACACTTCCACCACTACGAAGCTCTTCAAAATAGACATCAAAAACTCTATCTCTTTGTGCCTCTGAAATCTCATCTAAGATCTCAGTATGTCTGGCTTGAAGCTGTGTTAAACGCATTGAAGCAACCGCAGGATCAACCTGTACCATATCAGCTGCTTTGGTTAAAGGTCTAGGCGAATACTTAAAGCTAAACATCTGCTCAAACCGTACCTTTTCTAAGACATCCATTGTATCTTGAAAATCAGCATCGTTTTCACCAGGAAATGCGATAATCACATCAGTACTTATATGTACATCAGGTACCATTTCGCGTAGTTTTTGTGCACGATCTAAAAACCACTCTTTGCTATACCCTCGTTTCATCTCTTTTAGAATTCTCGTTGATCCGCTTTGAAGTGGCATATGCATCGATTTACACACTTTTGGATTTTTCGCAAAAACTTCTAGAAACTTATCATCCATATGAAGTGGGTGTGGTGAAGTAAAACGTATACGTTCCACCTCTTTAATCTCACTCACCATCTCTAAAAGATCAGGAAAATTGATTGCTTGTTTACCTTGACTAAAACGTTTGCCATAGTTATTGACATTTTGACCTAACAAAAAGATCTCTTTTGCTCCACTTTGTGCTGCTTTACGTGCCTCTTGCACAATCAATTCTGAAGGGATAGAGATCTCATCACCTCTAGTATGCGGTACAATACAAAAGGTACACTGTTTATCACAGCCTATAGAGATATTGACCATCGCTTTATGGGGAGAGTTTCGAAACTCACTAAACGCAAATGTACTCTCGTCAAAATCAATATCTACCTCTACAGCACCCTTTTGATGTAAAACCTTGGTAATCTTAGAGACATTACGAGCACCCAATACAAAGTCTACTGAAGGAGCTCGCTTAATAATCTCTTCACCCAAATGACTTGCGGTACAACCACAAACACCAATCTTTGCTGTTGATTTTTTATGCTTATTAAATTGTCCGATTTCTGAAAAAAGTTTTTGTACAGGTTTTTCTCGTACACTGCAGGTATTAATGAGGATAAGATCAGCCTCTTTAAATTCAGAGGTGATCGTGTAGTCTTCTTTTTGTGTTAATTCAGCGAGCATATGTTCGGAATCCCGAACATTCATAGCACACCCTAGCGTCTCAATGAAAAGTTTTTTAGACAAATCAAACCCTATAGAATATGCACTTCGTACATATAATCATTTTCATCAAGTCCAAACTTGACCTCTTTTAGATAAACACTCAACCCTTTATCTTCAAAATGTTCTACTAAACTCACCAAATTCTTATGTGAGTTATCTTGATCAAAATAGAAAATTTTCTGCCCTTCATTCTCTACTATTTCAGCTACTTCTGTCAATGTGAGAGATTGGTTTTCACTCTCTGCTGTTGTTTTTGCAAGTTTTAACTTCATTCGCAAACCTTTATAATCCCAATTTTTATGGCATGATTGTATCTTTTTTTCATTAAACTAACGCCAAAGTCCCTAATATCCAACATTTTTAAGTAATTGTTTACTATAATGCAAATTCTGCATAAGAGTAAACAATCAAAAACAGTTACTTATCATCAACAACAAAGGAGCGCAGTTGGAAAAGATTGGAAATATTATAGAATCTATTGCCCATGAAAAGGGCTTAAAACTTGAAGAGGCAAAAGAAGCAGTTTCTACTGCACTAATCAAAACCGCAGAGAGAGTATTTGTCGAAGACAATAACTATGCTGTTGATATTGATGAAAAAACCAAAGAGCTCGCATTAATGCAAAAAGTATTGATCGTAGCTGATGATGATGAAAGATTAGAAGAGAATATCGGTGAAGTAGAAAAATATATGGCAATCACAGAAGCCAAAGAGGTTGACCCTGATATCGAAATCGATGATGAACTCACCTATACCATCTCTCTTGATGATATGGGAAGAACAGCTGCAGCTGTTCTTTACAAAGAGCTTGAGTATCATATTCAAAGACTCATGGAACAAAATATTTTTGAAAAATATAAAGAGCGTGTAGGTACTGCAGTCAGTGCAACTGTTGTGCGTGTAGATAACAGTGAAAACACCTACCTTGAGTATAAGGAAGTCAAAGCACTTCTTCCTATGAAAAGCCGTATTAAAGGGGAGAAGTTTAAGGTTGGTGATGTAGTAAGAAGTGTCATTAGAAAAGTCTATATCGATAAAAAAGTCGGCATGCAAGTAGAACTCTCTCGTACCAGCCCAAAATTTTTAGAGGAGCTTTTAAAACTACAAGTTCCAGAGATCAGTGATGAACTTATCATCATTCATGGTAGTGCAAGAATCCCAGGAGAGAGAGCAAAAATAGCCCTCTCTTCTGTCACTCCTAGTGTTGACGCTGTAGGTGCAACTGTAGGAACTAAAGGTGTCCGTATCAATGCCGTAAGCCAAGAGCTTCATGGTGAAAATATTGACTGTATTGAATATTCAGAAATCCCAGAGATGTACGTCTCAAGAGCACTCTCTCCTGCCATCATCTCAGCGGTTAGAATAGAGGGTGAAAAAGCTATCGTGACAATTCCAAGTGATCAAAAATCAAAAGCTATTGGTAAAAGCGGTATTAATATCCGTCTTGCCTCTATGCTAACAGGATTTGAGATCGAACTTGTCGAACTTGGTGGAGCAACAGCAGAACAAAAATCTGATACCAAATCAACACAAAACAGTGAAGGTAGTATGGACGCACTTAAAGCACTTTTTGGCGATGACTAATAAATCAACTGACAAATAATGTCAGTTGATTTTAAATATCTATTCTACTATTACATATCCAGACAAGTTACTATCCAGATTTTGGATAACCACTTCTATCTCACCACTCTGCCATGAACCATTGATATCATAAGTGTGCTGTTTTCTAAACTGAGGCTCGTCAGCTGGGCAATCATTCGAAGGCAAGCCCTCTTTCCACAGGGAAATAACTACTCTATTTATACCATCTCTATTGATCTTTGCTTCTTTAAAAATACCTTGATCGCAGGTGATCAAATCTAACTGCCAGCATCCATATAAAACTACTTGAAGCGGTTCTTCAGATGTAATAAGCTCTGGAATCAAAACATCCGTTTCTCCTTTTTGACAATCAATACCAATATTTTCATACTTAACTGGGACACTGCCTTGCCAAAGGTTATCTACATTTAAGGCCATATATTCTACTTGCTCCTTATCACTACTGCATCCTGAAAGCAAAAGCATCGCAATAAGCCATACTTTTAAAATATGGTATTTCATTTTAACCCTTTTATTGATTATCTATATAAGTAATACGAAGGCCAAGTTTAACATCATTATAGTAGTATTTTTTGCTTGACCAAAAATATTTTTTTGTCCACTCATAAGAATTCCTATTACGCCACACATAAACTTCATAATCTCCTGCTACAGAAGTATAAAAATTTCCTGCTTCCCAATTCCTATTTTTACTATTTTGAAAGACCACTGT
>JAHZKW010000021.1 GCA_022600175.1 Campylobacterota bacterium | reverse complement strand
TGTCAATTACAAAGATGGAGCACAATGTGCAACTTACTATATGTACAACAGAAAATGATTTAAAACAAATAGTTAAAAGAAAACCTGATTTAGTTGTATTGGCTGTAAAATATCTTTCATTTAAAAATAAAAATGATATTTGGTTATCGGATTACTTTGCTATGCATAAAATAAACTATACAGGCTCATCATTGGAAGTGTTAAAATTTGATTCTGATAAAATTCTCGCAAAATTACATCTTAAAAATAGAGGTATTAAAACAGCCAATTATTTTACAGCAACTCCGGGAGAATACAAATCTGAAAAAGAGTTACCCATTTCATTTCCGCTATTTTTAAAACCTATAGATGCAGCCAATGGAAATGGTATCGATGATCTGTCATTTGTGAGAAATTTTGCAGAGTTTGAAAATAAAATAGCATCATTATATAACTTATATCATCTTCCAGTATTAGTTGAGGAATATTTAGATGGCAAGGAGTTTACAGTTTCAATTATCCAAGAAAATAATGGAAAGTTAATAATCTCTCCTATTGAAATTATACCACTACTCTCCGTAAATGGGTTAAGAATTTTAGGCCAACAAGCAAAAAAAGATGATAATGAAGAGCTGAAAAAAATTAAAGATGAAAAGATGTTGATTAAATTAATCAAATTAGCAACAGATGCTTTTAAGGGTTTAGGCGTAAGAGATTTTGGTCGAATCGATATTAAAACAAATCAAAAAGGTGAATGTTTTTTTATGGAGGCCAATTTAGTACCAGGAATGACACAATTGTCAAGTTATTTTCCAAAAGCATATGAAATAGAAAATAAATTAAGTTATGATAAAGTGATTGAATTAATGCTAACAGGAGGCTTAAATCGTATATCTTCTGTCAAATTAGCACATAGTACTATCGTTTAATTCAAGGTCTTGATACCATCATAACTAATATCTACAATCTCTCCTCTCCAATAGAGCATTGGCCCTTGTGGCAGGATCCACTCGACTTCACCTTTTGAAGGGATGAGCATTTCGTTTTTCTCTACATAGTTTGCAAAACGTCCCTGCCAAGGTACAGCGACATACTCGCCATTGAGTTCTTGGTAGCGTTTGTCTGTATAGACACTGCTCACCAACCCCTCTTTGCTAAAATGAAAGTCTAAAGAAACCGTTGTCATCCCATCTTGGAGTGTGGCACGAGCTGAGGTAGCGTTTAACTCCTCCCATCTTACACCCTGACTTGGTAGAAGGGCAGTAGGAAACCACACTGCCTCTGCAAGATATCTCAGGAGTTCACCATGTGTGATCTGTGGGTCGTTCTTTGCTTCAGAGACTGTGAAGGCTCCAAAGAGTGATGCTTTGAGGTGGCCTCTTTGTTGAAAGTAGCTGTCATGCACATAGGCGTTGATACCGGGAGCGAGTTTGATACGCGCACTCCAGTCAAATGCGATAGGACGGGTAGAGAAGACTTGATCAGCTTTGAAATTTTTCCAGCTATCTTCTGACGCATCCATACGAAAGAACCCTTTTTGAGAGAGTTTGACGTTTGAGATGATTGGTTGTCCCTCTTTGAGTGCTTTGTTAAAGTAGTTTTGTACGACTTTTGGGAGTCCCTCAAGTTCGCCCTTTGTGAAGTGCGTCGGACGTGGTTTGATTTGAGAGCTTAGTATCTGTTGATGTAGTGTATCTGTTTTGTTTTGCCAGCTGAATGCACCGTATACCAGTGTACCAATGATCAGCAGCGAAAGTGCCATCGAAATTATAAAAATAGGTCTTAACCACATATAAACTCCTCAAGTAAAAATGACAGTGTAATACAATATTGCTTTTTTCAGTTGTGAAAAGTGCATTATTTTTGATCAAGTGGCAAGGATGATCGTCTTTTATAGTACTTATAAACGCCAAATAGTGAGATTGATATCCAAAATATCTCGATGATCACGGAGGCTAGATTCCAAGTATGAAACAGTGAATAGAGGATTATGAGAGAGCCGATGGCGTTGGTGAGTGAATAGTTTAATGATTTTGGGTCAATTTTGTCGATTTGTAAGAGAAAGTAGACCAAAACGATGATCGCGACACCGCTGGTGCCTATGATATCTGCAAGTGTGATTTCCATCAAAAATCCTTAGTTTCGGTATAATATATTATAAATTAATAGAGAAGGAGATAGTGATCATGATACAAGAAATCGTATTAGGTGTAGTGATTTTACTCTTTGGTATCGGTTTTGTCTATGCGCAAAAACATAAAAAAAGAAGGTATTTTATCCAGTCGTATCACTTTCCTAAAGCGGTGATAACACGTTTTAAAGAGCAGTCACCCCACTTGACAGATGTACAGGTTCAAGATGTGTTTGAGAGGTTAAAAGATTATTTTTATATCTGTCACAAAGCAAACAATAGAATGGTCGCCATGCCTTCAAAGGTTGCTGATGATGCTTGGCATGCGTTTTTACTCTTTACAAAGGAGTATGAAGCATTTTCAAAAAAAGCGTTTGGGCGGTTGTTTCACCATATCCCTAGTATTTCTGTGGATGATAGTATAAAAATGCAAGAAGCGTTAAAAACAGCGTGGATGCTCTCATGTGAAAAAGAGGATATTTTATATAATGCACCAGATAAGTTGCCACGTTTGTTTTTGCTTGATAAACTGTTAGAGATCAAAGATGGCAATATTTATGTTATCAATTGTCATAATAAACAAGCTGATGAGATCTGTGTGAAAGCACTTTTTGACCCTAAACGAAGATCTGATAAAAATAGTTCAGGCTCTTCATGTGGTGGCAGAAATGTCTCTTGTAGCAGTGGTTGTGGAGGATCATAAACTATGCAAAAATTAAAATTTTACCAAATAGACGCATTTGCCAACAGACCTTATGAGGGAAATCCTGCGGCGGTGATACCGCTTGAGGTTTGGTTAGATGATGAAGCGATGCAAAATATCGCTACGGAGAACAATCTCAGTGATACGGCATTTTTTGTGCCAGTTGATGATCACTATGAGATTCGTTGGTTTACGCCCAATGGTGAGGTTGATCTTTGTGGTCATGCGACACTGGCCTCTGCCTATGTGTTGTTTGAGGTGTTGGGCTATAGTAAAGAGGTGGTCTCTTTTACCTCCAAAAGTGGTATTTTACATGTGCTTAAAGAGGATCAATACCTCATGATGGATTTTCCAGCACAAGTTTTAGAATCAACCGATGAGATGTATGATTTTTTTACCGATGTTTTTGGCGCGACTCCTGTAGAGGTGTATAAGAGTATGGATTATCTTGTGGTGTTTGATGAAGATATCAGCAACTTTACTCCTGATGTACGTATGCTTGAGATTTTGGATTTGCGGGGTGTGATCATCACTTCACTAGGTGAGGGGTATGACTTTATCAGTCGCTTTTTTGCTCCAAACTACGGTATTGCCGAAGATCCAGTGACAGGTTCTGCGTATACACAGCTAGTACCTTACTGGAGTGAGCGGTTGGAGAAAAAAGAGCTGATTTCTAAGCAAGTCTCAAAACGTGGTGGAGAGTTATGGTGTACGTTAAAGGGTGATCGGGTTTTGATCAAAGGTAAAGCAGTAAAAGTGATAGAGGGGGTATTTTATCATGGCAGTTAAATTTGATGCACTCAATGAAGATCATATTGCATTTATCGCAAAACAACATCTTTTTTTCATAGGCTCGGCAGGGTGCGAAGGGTTTATCAATGTCTCTCCAAAAGGGATGGATACACTCAACGTGATTGATGGGAAAAAGATAGTGTGGCTCAACCATACAGGTAGCGGAAATGAGACATCAACGCATGTACAAGAAAATGGTCGTATGACTATCATGTGGTGCTCTTTTGATAAAAAGCCGTTGATTTTAAAGACATATGGTAGTGCTTCTGTGATCCATCCTAGAGATGATAGATGGGATGAGATGTGTGGGCACTTTGATGAATTTCTTGGGGTGAGACAGTTTTTTGTACTTGATATTTCGTTGGTGTTGGTTTCATGTGGATTTGGTGTACCGAAGTTTAAGTATATTGGTGATCGAAACAGCCTGCTTAAGTGGGCAGATAATGTCGGTCGTGAGGGCATAGCGGAGTACTGGGAAGAGAACAATCAGGTGAGTTTAGATGGGAAAGAGACACATATTTTAAAGTAAGGAAGTAGATGCAAGATATTCGTATTTGTTTTATCGGAGACTCTTTTGTCAATGGTACGGGAGATCGTGAAAAGTTAGGGTGGATAGGGCGTGTTGCTGAACGTGCAGAGAGTGATTTAAGAGAGATTACTTATTATAACTTAGGGGTTAGAAGAGATACGTCAAGTGATATTCTTAGGCGCTTTGAGCAAGAAACCAAACAACGGTTTTCGGAAGATGCTGATAATCGTCTGCTTTTATCATGTGGTGTTAATGATATTGTGATGATTGATGGTAAACAAAGAGTCTCATATGCGCAAAGTGTTAAAAATCTAGAGACGATGTTAAGAGGTGCAAAGCGTGTTTATGATCATATATTGATGGTGGGTCCTCCGCCTATCGATGATGCGGAAGCAAATGTACGTATTGCAGAGTTAGATGCGATGTTTTTAGAGGTTTGTCAAGCGCAGGATATCCCTTATCTAAGTATCTGTTATAGATTGATGCAAGAGCCTGTTTGGTTACGAGAGGTTGCATCAAATGATGGAGCACATCCAAGATCAGGAGGGTATACGCTTTTAGCAGATATGGTTTGTGATTGGGATCAATGGTGGTTTTATGAGTCAGGGCAGGGGTGAGTTAATTTTTTGTGATATTTCATAGGCTCATTAGTCGCAGTTAGGTAAAATCATCTATAATTTATAATCAACATGCGTTAGGAGCGATGATGGCAACAGGATTTTTTGCGGTACTTGATGATATAGCGGTGTTACTCGATGATGCAGCGGCAATGTCAAAACTTGCAGTTAAGAAGACAGCGGGTGTTTTAGGTGATGATCTAGCGGTAAATGCAGAGAAAGCATCAGGATTTAGTGTCTCTAGGGAGCTTCCTGTATTGTGGGCGATTACGAAAGGTTCTTTTATCAATAAACTGATAATTTTGCCGTTTGCATTTTTGATGAGTGCATTTGCCCCTTGGTTGATAGTCCCTATACTACTTATAGGTGGGGTTTATCTGGCATTTGAGGGAGCTGAAAAGGTATATGAGTATCTGTTTGACAAGTCAGAACGTCCTAAGCCTGCTGCTGAAACAGTCGCTGATAAAGAGACGCTTTTAGCGATTGAAAAAGAGAAGATCAAGTCTGCTGTTGTGACTGATTTTATATTATCTATTGAGATTATTATGATTGCATTAGGTGCGGTGGCAGATCAAGTTTTGAGTATTCAAATTGTCGCTGTCTCATTTGTTGCGCTGTTGGCTACTGTGGGTGTTTATGGGTTGGTTGCACTTTTAGTACGTATGGATGATGCAGGATTTTATCTTATGGATGTAGCAGAAAACCTGAGTGGAATTAAAAAAACGCTCTATGCTAAAGTAGGAAATGCTTTAGTACTTTCACTGCCAAAGATCATCAAAACGCTCTCTGTTGTTGGAACGATCGCAATGTTACTTGTGGGTGGTGGTATCTTTTTACATAATATAGAAGCGATTCATCACTTTTTTGATTTTATGCCGTGGATTAGTGCTGATTTACTGGTAGGGCTTTTAGTAGGTGTTATAGCTCTTGGTATTGAAAAGGGTATACACCATCTACGCCATCCAAAGGATCATGTGGTAAGTTAAACTTAGGTATGCGACCTACTTTAAAGATGGTGAAACAGAAACCTTCTAAAAAACTAAGTCGCTATATCGATACCTATTGGATGATTGAAAATCATACCAATCGTTCTATTGACCTTCCTATTGTTCCCGATGGGTGTATTGATATTGTAGTGAAAGATAGCGATATTTTTTTGGTGGGGTTGATGGAGGTTGCTTCTATCAAGCCTATCTATCCTTGTGATGCTTATTTTGGGATTCGTTTTCATCCAGCTGTCATGACTACACTACTACAACGAGATATCTCCACTTTTAATGACAAAATTGCCCCTTTATCCTCTATAGATAGTAACCTTTATCGCGTTTTAGCTCCACTACTCTCTCATCAGCCTTATGACTTTATAGCACTCGATAAGCAGTTTGAGTTGCTATTTGAAAGTGTGACTTTTGATATGCGTATCTTAGACTTAGTAGAGATGATAGTCTTATCTGGTGGCAGTATAGAGATGGAAGCTTTAGAAGAACAGTGTGGACTTAGTAGTAGACAAATTGAGCGGCTTTTTCACTTTCATGTGGGGTTGACTCCTAAAAAGTTTGCACGAATTATGCGTTTTTTTGACACGCATAAATATTTGACTAAAGAGGGCATAGATAATCTTTGTTTGAAAGTACTGCACAAGGGGTATTATGATCAAGCCCATTTTAACCGCGAGTATAAGGCATTGACGGGTATTCATCCTACGAGTGAGGTGATGTCGATTTTTTACAATACAAAGTAAAATACTTCTGCTACTATTGGTAGAAAAGGAGGAGTCGTATGGTGATTAAAGAGACAGATAGTGCTATGGCGATGCTAGTGGATGAGGCATTTATACATGTTGATTATCAAGATAGTTTTATTGTTGATTTTGAGACACGCTATTTTGATAATATTGATACTTTTGTGAGGGCTTACTTTTTAGCACAGCCAACTTGGCTTCGTGGACTCAGTATGAACTGTTTGTCGAAAAAAAGTATAGAAAAAGATATCGATGTTTCTACTCTTGCTAATGGAACCAAAATAGGTTCATGGAAGATCTTTGCACGTGATGAAAAAGAGGTCGTCTTTGGTGAGTCGATGGGCTTTATGTCATATCGTTTTTCAATCTACTTTGTAGAGAGACAACAGATGATTGTCTCAACTGTGGTACAATTCAATGGACGTTTGGGTAGGTATTATTTTGCGTTTGTAAAGTTATTACATAAGGCATTTGTGAAAAAATCGTTACATTATATGGGAGCGTGATGATGAAAAGTTTAACCCCGAATATGGCAGTAAAAAATATTAAAGAGACAGTAGCCTATTATCAGCAATATTTTGGTTTTGTATTGCAGATGGCAGTGAGTGAAGATAAAGCATCTATTGGCCCAGAACTCTTAAAAGAGAAAGAGTATATCTGGGCAACAGTGGTATGTGGTGAGGTTTCATTGATGTTTCAAAGGGTAGATAGTATCAAAGAGGATGTTGGAGATTTTTTTGAGTTACTTGGTGCTTCGGCAACATTTTATATCAAAGTGGATGATGTGAATGCCCTTTATGAGAGTGTGAGAAATGAGGTAGAGGTTGTTAAAGCGTTAGAGACGACATGGTATGGACAAAGAGAGTTTTATGTGCGTGATTGCAATGGTTATGTTTTAGCATTTGCTACGATGGAGTCATCATGACATTTACATCTTTAGATCTCTATTTACGCTCTAAAAAAGGGGCAACGTATGATTATCCATTTGATGAGAAGGTACGTGTTTACCGCGTCATGGATAAGATGTTTGCCTTAACGACGGAAGAGGAGCCACTAGAGGTCAATCTTAAGTGTGATCCCCTCTATGCTTTAGAGCTAAGAACACTCTATGAAGGTATACGCGGAGGATATCACATGAACAAAAAACACTGGAACACGGTTACCGCAAATCTTGATGTGGAGGATGCATTTTTGAAAGAGTTGATTGATCACTCTTATGATTTGATTGTCGAGAAGTTAACTAAAAAACAAAAAGAGATGTTAGAGAGAAGTTAAAACGACAAAGAAGATTGATAAGATCTTCTTTGTATCTATAGTTATTGGATTGTGAGTGTTGGCCTTTGTGCACCTTCAAGGACGGTATAGGTAAGTTCTCCACTCTCCTCGTTAAATACTTCATAAACAACAGAAAGATTCTCTAGTACATCACTATAATTGTTGTCAAATAGTACTCCATATACTTCATCACTGAAAACAAAAATTTCCCCTACACGGTTTTCGAAAACTTCATAGATCTCTTCTGTATCAAGTGTAATGTCTGCTGGTACAAGATGGTAGACCCCCTCTTGTAAATCGCCTGTGACATTGAGGTCATTAAATGTTGTTGGCTCAATGTCATCAAGAAATGTTTGATCATTGGTAAACCAAGTTGATTCATCATCTAGGTTACAGCCTAATTGTGGTAACTCTATATCATCTGGTAGATCATCAGGGATCTCTATCTCTGGTATAGGGTAGCAAGATGCACTCTTCTCTAAGTTACCATTGGCATCAAAACGCTCTTTTTCTCGAAACTCACCTATGTATGGAGCAGTTCCTTCTGTCTCAAGATAACCACCGTGATCACTCACTTTTCCTTTTGTGTTATAGGTAAATGAACTATTGGTATCTGACATATTGTCATCAAAAGATGGCATTGTCGTTTGGCTCAATGAAGTTATATTGATAGTATGATTACTATCATTAGTATCTTCAAATGTTGAAACAAGGTTAAATTCTATATCTGCATATTTATCGATAAAATCATTTTCAATGCGCATCAATCTTTTACCACCGTCTTGTTTAGAAAACTGTAGTGAAAGTGCAGTATTGATATCTGTATCTTCATAACTGTTTGAAGTTACAATTTTGTTTTGATCTTTTGACCATTTAACTTTTTGTGTATCTTTGATGATGCCTGTCTCAAATGTTTCGCTGAGTGGCTTCATATCGATCTCAACAGATTGTGTAAATGTGTTGTTCTCGTCAAATTGTGTATATGTGATAGCACCCATTGGGTATTGGGTATTGACAATATCTTGCATCTCTTTTTTTAATGCCTCTGCTTCTGTAGGGTCTTGTTCATTGATGATTTCATAGACACCATTGATCAAGGTTTGATCTAACATTAGTGTCACAAGTCCTTCTTCTATTTGACACATTTCATTTGTGGGTGTATTTTCACAAAGCGTCTCTATTTGAGGCATAAGTGAGTCAAGAAAGAGAAGATTATGTTTTAAATCTGAGATCATTGATTCTGTGTTGTTGATTTGATTTTTTAGTTGAATATATCCAATACTTTGGTGTTGTGTGTCAGTTTCATCTCTTGAGGTTTTAGCTCTTAAACTTCTTGTTATCTCTCTATCGCTTTTTAAGGATGGTGGAATTTCTATAGAGATTTCAGTAGGGATGGTTTGACTTTGATACACTTGTGTTGAAATTTCATCAGTCGGTGTTGTTGTCTTTGCTGGGTCACTACTACCACCACAGCCAGTAAAAATGAAAGTTGAGCTTATGAGTATAAGACTACTTGCCAAAGCTAATTTTGTCATGGATGCTGTCATCAGTTGTTTCCTTATATTTTGAATTTAATATTTCGCCGAAAGTATAACAAAAAAAATGAAAAATTAGAATAGTATTTATAAATTTTTGATGATTTCTTTTGTAAATGAATAAAGAAGCTATTTTACACAATTTTTGGTTAAGACAAATGTGGGATTTTAACCCCTTTTTTAGTAGAATCCTGACAAAAATAGTAAGGAATCAAAATATGTCCAATATTCAAATTTGGCACAACCCAAGATGCAGTAAATCAAGAAATGCATTAAACCTTCTGGTTGAAGAGGGTATTGATGCTGAGGTTGTAAAATACCTTGAAACGCCTCATACAGTAGAGGAAATTGAAAACCTTCTCTCTATGTTAGGGGTGAATGCAAGAGCGTTGATGCGCACTAAAGAGACAATCTATAAAGAGTTAGATCTTAAAAACGAAAATGATGAAGCAAAATTGATTGCTGCGATGGTAGCAAATCCAAAGCTTATTGAGAGACCGATTGTGATTAAAGAGGGTAAGGCAGTGATTGGGCGACCAATAGAGAATGTAATCGAATTGGTAAAGGGATAAGATGTTTAGCGCTGTAAATTTAACACAACGATATGGTAAACGTGTACTTTTTGAGAAGATCAATATTACTTTTGATAAAGGTAAGCGTTATGGGCTCATTGGTGCTAATGGGGCAGGGAAGAGTACTTTTTTAAAGATCCTCTCTGGAGAGTTAGAGCAGACAGATGGTGAAGTTCAGATCCAACCTGGACTTAAGCTTGGTGTGCTTGGACAAAATCAATATGCCTTTGAGGAGTTTACACTTAAAGATGCGGTTTTATATGGTAATAAACGTCTTTTTGATGCACAAAAAGAGAAAGAGAAACTTTACATGGAGGGTGATTTTGAAGATGATGCGGTAAATAATAGACTCGCAGAGCTTGAGATCACTTGTGCAGAAGAAGATCCGACATATGAGTCAGAAGTGCATATCGAAAAGCTTTTAGAGGCACTTGGGTTTGAAGCTTCGATGCATGATGATTTGATGAGCTCTTTAACAGGTGGAGATAAGTTTAAGATCTTACTTGCACAAGTACTCTTTCCAAAACCAGATATTTTACTACTTGATGAGCCTACAAATAACCTCGATATCGAAGCGATTTCTTGGCTTGAATATGAGTTGAAGCGCCATGAGGGAACGTTGATTGTGATCTCACATGATAGACACTTTTTAAACTCTGTCGTCACACATATCTTAGATCTTGATTTTAAAAATATTCGAGAGTTTACGGGAAGTTATGATGATTGGTATATTGCTGCCAATATTATTGCTAAACAACAAGAAGCGGACCGTAGTAAGAAGATGAAAGAGAAAGAACAGCTTGAAGGTTTTATCGCACGTTTCTCAGCTAATGCTTCAAAAGCAAAACAAGCGACCAGTCGTCAAAAACAGTTAGATAAACTTGATCTTGGAGAGATAGCAGTATCGAGTCGTAGAGATCCTAGTATCATCTTTAAACCTTGTCGAGATATTGGTGCTGAGGTACTTGAAGTAGAGGGTGTTTCTAAAAGTTATGATGGTGAAAAAGTTTTTGAGAATATCTCTTTGAAGATAGAAAAAGGTGATAAAATCGCATTGATCGGGACTAATGGTGTAGGTAAAACGACACTACTTGAGATTATCACTGAAAATTTAACACCAGACAGTGGTACTGTGAAATGGGGTCAAACGATTCATACTAGTTATTTTCCTCAAAATACAACAGATCACATCAAAGGTGATATGAAACTCTATGATTGGCTTCAAGGGTTTAGTAAAGATTGGCATATTGATGAGATTAGAAAATGTTTAGGACGTATGCTTTTTAGTGGTGAAGATCAAGAGAAAAAAGTTGAGACGATCAGTGGTGGTGAAAAACATCGGATGATGCTCTCAAAGATGATGATGGATGATGCCAATATGCTTATCTTGGATGAACCTGATAACCACCTTGATCTTGAAGCGATTGTTGCACTTGGAGAAGCTTTGTATAACTATACAGGCAATGCAATCTGTGTGACACATGATAGAGAGTTGATAGATGCGTTTGCAAATAGAATTATTGAGATGAAACCTGATGGAACATTTATAGATTTTAAAGGTGGATATGAAGAGTACGTAGAGGAGATGGGTAAGAAATAATCATGACATTATGTCATGATTATTGACTATTTTTTCATATCTTCTATGATCTTGTCGCTAGAGACAACACCAAGATAAGTCGTCTTTAATCTCCCTTGTTTATCAAACATGAGCATAAAAGGGATCTGTCCACCCCAGTTTGTATTTGCTTTGACAAATGAGACAATATCCCATGCATCGTTGAGGTTAACCACTGGGTAGTTGACGCCATTTTTCTTTACAAATTTGGCAAGTTCTTCATTTTCCATTGGCATTTGTACTTGTACAGCGATAAATTGAAGTTCATCTTTGTGTTTCTCTTGTAGTTCTATAAGATGAGGTAGTTCAATGATACAAGGTGGGCACATTGGACCAAAAAAGTCTAAAATCACAGTCTTCCCTGGAAATTGCTTAAATTTGAAACCTTCAGCAGTAATATTGATATCAATAGGTTGACCATCATACGTTGTGAGGGTCATAACATTTGACGGTGCTGTTGTTTCTGTGCTACTATTTGTCTCTGATTTTGCCTGTATTGCTGATACAAAAATCAGTGTAAAAATAAGCGTTAAAAAGCCTAATTTTTTCATAAAACTCCCTTTATTCGTGGATAAACTTTTAATCTTTAAGTGTAGTATTTTAGCGATTAAATGTGTATTAATCGTGTATAATATATAATGAAAGAAAACAGAAGGTAAATGGTGAAACTGACGCATTTGGATGAAAAAGATAGACCTAAGATGGTTGATGTCTCAGATAAAGAGGATACAACAAGAGTTGCTGTAGCAAGTGGCACGATCACAATGAGTCAAGAAGCCTTTGATATGATCGTCTCAAATCAAACGAAAAAAGGACCAGTACTACAAACGGCAGTGATTGCTGCGATCCAAGGTTCAAAGCAGACAAGTACGTTGATTCCTATGTGTCACCCTTTGATGCTCACTTCTGTCAAGTGTGATGTGATAGAGTTACCAAAGTTACCAGGTTTTCGTCTTGAAGTATTGGCAAAACTGAGTGGCAAAACAGGTGTAGAGATGGAAGCTCTAACAGGTGCTAGTGTAGGGTTATTGACGATTTATGATATGGCAAAAGCAATTGATAAATCGATGGTTATCTCTGATGTGAGATTAGAATCTAAAAGTGGAGGAAAAAGCGGTGATTTCACTCGATGATAAAAAATTAGAATTGACATATCCTTGTGAATGGAACTATAAAGTGATTGTTGGAGCAGAGATTGATATCACGATTGTAACCACTTCTGTATTAGGTGAGCGAGAACATAGTGTGCGAAAAGCCAATAATAGTAAAAACGGTAAGTATCAAAGCCATAATGTCTCTCTTTTAGTGCATAATGACGATGATAGACACCTTATTTTTGAACAGTTTAAAAAAGATGTTCATGTCAAGATGGTTTTATAGAGTGATTATAAAGATATTATTTCCTTCTGTATAACTATAGGATAGTGAGAATCCATGAATTTTTACTATCTCTGACACAATATAGAGTCCCAATCCAAAACCTTTTTGATTAATCTTATTTAACTCTCCTTTATAAAATGGTTCGAGATAGTGTTCAAACTTGTGTGTTAAAGGTTTGCCTTTATTCGTGAATATGAGTTGTTTTTCTGTTGTTGTTATCTCTATCGTTTCATCACTGCTATACTTTATCGCATTATCAATCAAGTTTTTAACTGCAATAGTGAAGAGGTGAAAATCACAATGTAGGTGTCTCTCTTGTGCATCTAAGTGAATTTGATCTGTCTCAAGATAGAGCAGCTCTCTTGCTTCATTGATAATATCTGATATAGTGTGTTCTTTTATATCAAGTTGAATATTTTGTGTTGAGATACGCTCAATATCCGCCATCTCATTGATGAGTGATTCGAGTCGGTTAAAGATACGGTTGAGCATCTCTTTTTCGCTATTTGTTTCCATGAGCGACAAAGAGAGCTTTCCTTTTGTAATAGGGGTTTTTAGCTCATGCATGATGTTTCGTAAAAAAAGTGTACGTGTATCTTGCAGGGTTTTAATCTTTTGTACTGCATCATGAAAATGATTTGCTACTGCTGCGATTTCATCTTTATGATGACTTTGTGTGTTGATATTTAAATCACCATTACCAAATTTTTGGATCTCTGATTCTAGTTTTTTGATTGGTTTTAGTGCTCGTCTCAGTGTGATATAGATAATGATCATAATGGCAATAATAGTAAGATAAATGAGTATCAACCAGATAAAAGAGTTTTGTTGAGGTTTATTTTTAATAAGTAGTTGGAATTTAGGTAGTGTGATATGATAATAGTAATCCCTATGAAATCTTAATATTTGCATTTTTTTTGAGAGGCGCTTTTTGAAAATAGGAGGGAGGTGTTTTTCAAACTTATTGATTGGTGTTGCATATTTTAAGATGGTTGATTTATCTTCTATAAGTTTAAATCCTTCCTCTTTAAGCATGACTGGAAGCTCTGAAGGATTTATCTTATTTGCGGTACGAATAAGTCGCATGATTTGTTTACTATTATCAAATACCATCCCCATTTGTCTTTTTTGTGAGATGAGTGAAAAGGTAAGAAAAACAACCGTGATAGAGAGAAGGGCAATGGCAAAAAGAACGTTTAGTTTTAAAAATATAGAGTGTCTATTTAGTTTCATTATGCACCAATAAATTTATATCCAGCACCACGTACCGTTTTAATATAGGCTTGGGTGTCATCATGTGCTAATTTATGTCTAATCCTACTGATAATAACATCGATGCTTCTGTCACTACTTTCCCAACCTATCGCTTCAACATTGTTTGCTATATAGTCTCTTGAAATCACCATCCCTTTTTTTAGGATAAAAAGTCTGAGTATTTCATACTCTGCGAGTGTAAGGTCGAGTACCGTTTCATCATGAGTGATTTGCATTTTCTCCTCATTGATGATAAATGATCCTTGATCTGTTGATTCTATCTTTTTATAACGTCTGAGTACTGTTTGTATACGTGCTACGAGTTCACGTGGTTCGTAGGGTTTTGGCAAATAGTCATCAGCACCAAGTTCTAAGCCCATCACTTTATCACCTAAATCACTCCTTGCAGAAGAGATGATGATAGGGGTGTCATACTCTTTACGGATGAGTTTGCAAAGTTCCATGCCATCCATCTCTGGAAGTGAAAGATCTAAGATGATAAGGTCATAATGGTCTATTTTTAAGCTATTAAGAGCACTGCTTGGTGTTTCTACACCATTGATCTCTAGATTGTACTGGCTTAAAAAGCGTGATAGTAGTTCGGTAATTTCAGGGTCATCTTCGATCAGTAAGATTTGGGTCACGTTATACTCCTATAAAACTATATTATAACAAGTTTATCTATCCACGGACCTCATGGTCAGTGGATAGGGTAAAGAGGTATTACTCTTGTATAAGTTTAACAAACTCCTGTTTTTGTGTATCATCAAGCATATTATAGATCTTTTCTATATGATCAGCTTTTTGGTTAACACGTGTTTGGATCTTTGTTGTCTTGTCTGATACAAATGCGCTCTTATTAAATCCTGTATCACTAAAGTACTGTCCCATATCGGTACCAGTTGTTCTCATCTCTTCACGCATTTTTTGACGTTGCTCTTTTTTTGCTGTTTTCATCTCTTTTAAGATCTCTTTTTGTGCATCAGTGAGGTCAAGTTGTTTTAAAACTTTGATGATTTTTGGTTTGTTCCCAAATCCTTTACAATCTCCTTTTGGTCCATATGCCATAAGACTTGCCGTTGTTACTGATATAATAACCAAACCTGAAATAATACTTTTTTTCATAATAGTCTCCAAAAAATTGTTTTTCACTTTAAAAGTGATAAGGTAAGTATAAAGCAAGTATGAAAATGGCTAATCAACATAATGTTAACGTATGTAAATGGTTGTTATGGTTATTATGACTGTAAAGCTAGATCATGGCGTATTTGTTTCGGTCAAAAGGGATAAATAGATGGATGATATGTTGATAATTTTGAAGATTATAGACTTTTTTGAAAAATCATAACAAATACTCTTTACAATTAATATTTTTTTAGCTATAATTTCCGCTCTTAAATGGTATGCGGGAATAGCTCAGCGGTAGAGCACGACCTTGCCAAGGTCGGGGTCGCGAGTTCGAACCTCGTTTCCCGCTCCATAATTTAAGTAGAAATTAGTGTAGTGTCCAAATTAAGCCCGGGTGGTGGAATTGGTAGACACAGGGGACTTAAAATCCCCCGGCTATTGCAGCTGTGCCGGTTCAAGTCCGGCCCCGGGCACCACTAATTAAAAATATATAAAATGGCGATATAGCCAAGTGGCTAAGGCAGGAGCCTGCAAAGCTCTGATCCCCGGTTCAAATCCGGGTGTCGCCTCCACTTTATATGTTTTCTTTCTAATGTCGGGAGATGGCAGAGCGGTTGAATGCACTGGTCTTGAAAACCAGCGAGGGTCATACCTCCGGGAGTTCGAATCTCCCTCTCCCGGCCACTTACTTTTTTCATTTGATATCAAACCAGAGTCTTAATACAACGATTTGTTTTAAATTGATTATTAGAGTTTATTCACACCATAAAAAAGTCATTGAGTATTCATATTTTTAAAATTATTTTTTTGATTTAATATTTTGACAAATATTTTGTATTATTACAAATTGAATACAAAGCTGTTATTCACAGTGTGAATAACTCTTGAAAAAGTATATCAAGACTCTGATATGAGTCTTGATATCTTTAAGCACTTTGCCCTATAAATTTTTTACGCATCATATCAGCGAGAACCCTCTCTGACGTATCTGCAAGTCGTGAAGCAACATCATTGACATTGGTGCCAATATGTACATTTTCTTGTGAAACAATACCGAGGTTATCCATCGCAACATTAATCTCTTCCGTGCCTTTGGATTGATCTAAGATGTTGGTATTGATGTCTGAGATTGATTGTATTAAGGTATTGATGCTAATATTGATTTCTGAGA
Organism: Campylobacterota bacterium; assembly: GCA_022600175.1. GTDB lineage: Bacteria > Campylobacterota > Campylobacteria > Campylobacterales > QNZT01 > SZUA-1433. Next base: position 20,314 of record JAHZKW010000021.1, on the reverse strand, counting down.
GTGATTTTTGGGTTTTTTCAGCAAGTTGTCTAACTTCATCAGCAACAACTGAAAATCCACGTCCATGTTCACCAGCACGTGCAGCTTCAATTGCCGCATTGAGTGCGAGTAGGTTTGTTTGGTCTGCAATATCTTTGATAACATTGACAACACTTTTAATATCTTCAGATTGATTTGTAACAAGTTGAGATTGGTTCATTGTCTGTTCGATACTTGATGAGATATGGCTGATTGAGTCTGTCGTGTTGGTTAGATTCTCTTTCTGTTTTTCTGCTGTATCTGTGAGTTGTTGTACTAAAGTGGTAAGATGATCAGAGTTTTGTTTTAAGACTTCTGCTTCTTCTCGACTCTCTTGTAGCATATTAGAGATGTCTCTTCCTAGTTGGTTGGTCATCGTTTCTACTTTTCCTGAAGCGTTTTGGATGCTTTGTGTAAAGTCCATTTGTGTAAAACTATGCAGGTTACTCACAATTTCATTGATATCACTTCCTATCTCTTTTTCAAGATTATCAAGCATTTCATTGATCACATTTTTGAGGTTATTGATCGTCTCATCTGATGTATGACTGGTGATGCGTTTACTAAGGTATCCATCTTGTACATTATGTGCAACCGTAATCGTCTCATCTATGATTGCTTTGTTGGAGGCAGCTTCATCTTTAATCTTTTTGACATTGTTTGATGCTTCAGCTTCAAATTGTTTGTTGGCAATAAACTGTTTAGAGATACCTAGTATGATATAGGCTAACCCAATAAGTTGGACAACCCAAAGCACCATATGTATCATAGTAATACTCCATGTACAAGCACCACCAAAGATCATAATTGGACTTCCCATCATCTCAACATCATTGAGTTGGAGATAAGTAAAAAAGAGGTGATGTATAGAGACGGCTACTGCTGCAGCGAGCAGTGGAGTGATATCTTTATAGATTGCTAAAAAAGCACCCATATAAAAGTAGGCAAAGTGCATCTCTATCATACCCATTTGTTGTTGTACCATGATAGAGGGATAGGTCATAAATGCAATACCAAAAAGTGATCTTGAAATTACAGTACCCTTAAACATAAAGTAAGCTAAAAGAGAGATCGCCGCAGCCAACCCTCCACCTACAAGTCCCAATATATAAGTATTATAAGCATAAGCACTCAGAGTTGCTACACCTATAAAACTGACTAGTGAGATGATTAACATTGTTTTATCAGCTTTTTCAAAGTCAACTTTTAAGTCAGTTCTGACTTGTTCTGATAACTTTTTATCGAGATGCGGAAAGAGTTTTGTCATGTGTGATTCCTTGTTGCGTGATATATCTTACATCACTGATAATCGCCTCTTGGTGAAACGGTCTTGTGGTGTACATATATTTTTGTTGATAGCTCAGGTTATCACTACTTTTTTCTAAAAGGTAGAGATAACCTGAGTGATTCAGCTGTGAAATATCTCTTAAAGAAGTGGTATAGTTGATTCTTAATTGATTGACAACTTTTAGAATCTCTTCTTTAGTAAGATATACTCCATGAAAATCTTTATGAAAATGTTTGGCAAAAAGAGTTGGCAACTCTTTGTCATAATGTTCTAAAAGATTGACAAAATAGACTTCGGTTTTATCTGGGTCTAACGCTCTATAAATCTGACTTATTTCACTCATTGCTGGTGTGCAGATGGTTTCACATCCGACATATCCAAAATAAAGCAAAACAACAGGTGACGTTTCACCGTTTAAAAACTTCAAATCTACAGTAATCTCTTTATCAATCCTGCCAGCAGCATTGTTTGCGTAGATTTGAGGAAGTCCAATCATAACAATAACCAAGAGTGAAAAGAGAATTAAAAAAGATCCAAAAAGTTTTTTTGTAAGACTCATTATGACACTTTATATGGTTTTAACACTCCATAAATCGTCATAAGTAGATAAAAGCTTTAATTTAGAAAAAGTCTATTTCACAACTCTCAACATTTTTTTCAGGCATGAGCATTATTTCAAGTTGTGTTGCTGAACTTAAAAGGGTTTGATCCATAAAGTGAATATCTTGTGCACTTTGCTTGATAAAGACTTGTTCTCTCCAGCTTTTAAGATCTTGAATAATGGATTTTAGATAGATATGAATATTGTCTTTTACTACAACTTCACTATGCTCAATATCAACATTATCGAGAAGTTGGATAATGAGCGTGAGCATATAGGATAATTCACGAAATTCATATAGACTATTGAGCACATTATTATATTTTGTTAAAAGTAGGTGTGAACGTGATTGTAGGTGTGCATCAAAAGTTTGGTGATCTTCTAAAATATTGAGTACTTCATCATCTAACTCATCAAGATCATGGATTAAGTCTGATACCAGTTCACTCTCTTTTGCATAATCTCTTGCACTGAGTACTTTTTTCTCTTCAGGTACCTCTTCTATGACACATGCTGGTTGTGTATCTGTATTTGTTTGATAATATTTTTGGGTATAGACTTCGATCACTCCTTTAAAATTATGATCCATTACTTGATTGAGTTCACTCAGTGTGGCGTGTGTTAAAAGATCTTTCTCCAAAAGGTAGTGTTGAAATGCGTTTTTAAGGTGTACACAGATCAAAAAGATATCATCGAGTGGGATATTTTTCTTTTGAAATAGCGTGAGTAATACACCAATGACAGGACAGTCACCTAAATCATTATCTTCTTGTATAACACCTAACGCATAGTCGAGTACACGTATTCCAAAATGTTTGACAAAGTATTCAACTTGAAAATCATGTTTGTCCAGTGTTGTATAGACATGTTCATAAGCCATCCAGCGTTTTAAGATCTCTTGTTTGTCCAGTTCAATTTGATTTGAATGTAGTTGTAACGTTTTAAACATAGATACTTCTCTTCCTTTACTCTTATTATTCTGTAATCTATTTAGGTACAATATCGGTAAATAGGATAAAAAATATAGAATATTCACGTATAGAGTGAATGTTCTTAAACTATTAATTATAAGTACATATAAGGAGAATCATGAAGCCTGAAAAAATAGGGTATGGTACCTATCGTATTACCGACACAAATCAAACACATGAAGCTGCATTGTCTCATGCTTTAAGGCGTGGTATTTGTGTGATTGATACTTCTAGTAATTATACCGATACGCATGCAGAAACTTTGATAGGGAATGTGATTCAATCTTTTTCGAGGCAGGAGCTTCAGATCGTGAGCAAATTTGGCTATATCCAAGGTCAAAATATGAAATGTTATCGTGATGGAATGGAGATTGAGGATGTTGTACGTTATCAAGAAGGGTGTTATCATTCTATTCACCCCGATTTTATGAGAGATCAGTTGACACAATCTTTACAAAGGTTACAGACTGATTATCTCGATACTTATCTCTTACATAATCCTGAGTATTATTTGATGTATACAGTTAAAAATGAATCAGATAAAAAGCAACATCAAACTATCATGATGGAACGTATTTACGGTGCTTTTGTTGCATTAGAGCAAGAGGTAAAAAAAGGACGAATCAAGGCTTATGGAGTGAGTTCGAATAGTTTTGCAAAAGTGGTGGACGATCTACACTTTTTACCCTATACTGATTTAGTCAACTTAGCGCAAAAAGCAGCCCAAGAAGCAGAGAACTCGCAACACCATTTTCAGGTAGTGCAACTCCCTATCAACCTATTTGAAACAGAAGGACTCAAATGTGCAAAATGGGCAAAAGCAGAAGGCTTGCGGGTATTTGTCAATCGTCCATTGAATGCATTTGATGGAAAAAGTATGCATAGGTTAGCATCATATGCTCCAAACAAAGCCTACGCAGAAGATCTTGAAAATATACTTTTAGTGGCTGATCAGTATGCGTTGAGTGAGCTGAGAAGTGTGATTATGGATCTTGATAACATGAAAACAAAGTTTAGTTGGATAGGGAGTGCTGAGCAGATTGTTTATACTAAAGCTGTACCTTTTTTAAAATCGATCTTCCAAAGATTAGATAAAGATTTACAATTATCAGTAAGAAAATCAGTTGATATTTTTTTAGCAAGCTATTTTAAAGAGGTGAAATACCTTTGTAGTCTTAAAACTAAAGAGATGTTAAGTGAGAGAGGAGTAGAGATAGGAGAAGTGCTTTCATGTAGCGCTTTAAATTGGCTTGCAGGGCATGAAGAGATAGATGTTATTTTAGTAGGTATGCGAACACAAAGTTATGTTGATACTGTGTTAGATTGCTAAGGATTATACAATGGAACTACATAGTAATCTATGGTTTATGAACAAAGAAAAAGGTTACTTTGGTAAAGGGCGTATAGAGCTTCTTGATCAAATTGATCGTATGGGTTCTATCTCTAAAGCTGCGAAGGTGATGAAGATGAGTTATAAGGCAGCCTGGGATGCTGTCAATGAGATGAACGCACTCTCTTCAGAACCTATCGTTGTTAGGGAGACTGGTGGTAAAGGTGGTGGGGGTACTGTTTTAACAGATAAAGGTAGAGAATATATTATACTCTATAAACAGATTGAACAGACGCAAGCACTTTTTTTTAAAGCATTAGGCGACTATGCAGATGATCCTCAAAAGCTACTTGCATTTACTTCAAAACTCACCCTTCGTACCAGTGCTAGAAATCAGCTACAAGGTAGCGTGATAGAGGTTAAAAAATTTAAGACTAGAGCAGAAATAAGACTAAAAATTGCACCTAAGGTTGAGGTGATGGTCGTGATTACTACAAAAAGCCTTATAGAACTTGATATTCAACAAAATAGCGAGCTCTATATTTTGATTAAATCTTCATGGATTAAACTTGTGAAGCAAGTATCTCATAGAGAAGCAAATAAGAATTATCTCTTGTGTCAAGTGCAAGAGATTGAAGTAGCAGAAGAGAGTGTTGAGGTAATCTTGGCTCTGGATGCAAAAAATTTATTAGTCGTGACACTAGATAAAAGTGAGTTTGATATTTTGGCATTATCGATAAAAGGATCGATTTGGGCAGTGTTTGAGACTTCTAGTGCGTTATTAGCTGTGTAGTTTTTTAACATATTGTATAAAGAGAGTATATTTTTTAGCAGTATCGTTATATATTTAAAAATATAACGATATAATTGTTTTTTGATTTTCGTATAGGTTTTAAATATTGTAATGTGTATAGATAAAGAGTTCAAATGAAAAAAATTACTTGTTTTATTTTATTAGTTGCTTTTCTATCAACCGTACTAAGTGGAGAAGACCTAACTAAGAGAACACTACAAAATAGTATGAATGAAACCTATATAAAACTCCCTACTAGTGTCAATTCATTAGATGAGATGTTTCAAGAAGGGATCTTTTATGGTCGTTTTCGTTTCAATACATTTGCATATCATTGGGAGCAAGAGCGTAGAAGTTCACGAAAAGACCACTATACATTTGGTTTAGGGGGAAGTTTACTTTATAAAAGTGGATATTTTCGCGGTGTAGGGATTACTACAGGACTCTATACAACGCAAAACCCAATACATATGGATGATGAGGATGCAAACTACTATAAAGCAGGTAAAGGAGTATTGAGTCGTTATGATATCCTTGAAAAGGGTAGATATGGTATTACTTCATTGGCGCAAGCGTATCTTGAGTATAAAATAGCTGGTACATCCTTGAAAGTTGGTCGACAAATTGTGGAGACCTCTTTTACTAAAAGTAACGATACCAAGATGATTCCTAATACATTTGAAGGTATTACGTTTTTTTCATCATCACTCCCTAAAACAACACTTAAAACTGCTTATCTCACACGTCAAAAATTAAGAGATCATAGTGAGTTTCATCATCTATTAGCATATAGTGATCGGTTAAACAGTGATTATACTAAATGGCAAGAAAATGATGATGCAGGGATGCATAGAGGACTTACATTGTCTAAGTTGAAGGCAAAAGGGATTGATGATAAACTTTATATAGCACAAATTGAAAATAGATCTATTGATAGTTTTACTTGGATAGCTAATTATACGGCTGTACCTGATCTTTTCTCTTTGACACTACTCGAGGGAAGGTATGTATGGCAGTTAGCCAATGGTTTTAAAATTAAACCCGCTTTGCGTTATATCATGCAGTATGATGACGGCGCAGGGGCAATAGGTGGTGCAAACCTCAAAACTAATATCACAGGATATAAGGCATCAGACTCAGTGAATAGTAATATGTGGGCTGCAAGAATGGATTTTGCATATGAGGCTTTAAAAGTACGACTTGCTTACTCTAAAGTAGCGGATGAAGCAGATTTGATTGTTCCTTGGAGAGGATTTCCCACTGTTGGTTTTACCAGAGCGATGGCACAATATAATTGGTATGCAAACACAAAAACAACGATGCTAAGAGTAGATTACAACTTTGAACAAGCTCAGCTATACACCTTTGTACGGTATGCAATACAAGACTTTGATGATGAAAAATCAGGTGTACAATCTGATAGTAATGTTTTAACACTTGATTTGATTAAACGTTCAACCCTCTATCCTAATCTATATGCTAAAGTACGTATGGCTTATGTTAAGGGCAAAGATGATGTGGTCTCTCTTGATGGTATCACCAAAGCGGATCCCTCTTATCGTGAACTGCGATTTGAAGTAAATTACCTTTTTTAGTTGGGAGATTTAATGTCTAAAATAGCCTTGTTACTGATGTTTTCATTTTTAACACTCATTGCAGGTGAGATTAAAGTTGCTGTAGCTGCTAATGTTAGTTATGCAATTGAACCGCTAAAAGAGATTTTTGCCAAGAGCCATCCTCATACTAAAGTAACTATTTTATTAGGGAGTAGCGGAAAACTTACAGCACAGATTAGTAATGGTGCACCATTTGATCTCTTTTTGAGTGCTAACATGAAGTATCCTCGAGCACTCTATACAAAGCAGTTGGCGATGACAAAACCAGTTGTTTATGCAGAAGGTGCTTTAGCAATGCTTAGTACCAAAGCCAGAGATTTTAAAAAAGGGCTTTCACTTATCACAGATACAAAGGTCAAGAGGATTGCTATTGCCAATCCCAAAACTGCACCGTATGGTGAAGCGACTATGGAAGTTTTTAACAAAACAGGGCTTTTCTATTTGATCAAGCCTAAATTAATTTATGCAGAGAGCATTGCCCAAACAGTACAGTATACTATGGTTGCTGCTGATATAGGTTTTATAGCAGCAGCTTCTTTGCATAGTAACAAGATGAAACATTTTAAAAAAGATCAACATTATCATCTTGTGGATACTGCACTATATACGCCTATTGAACAAGGAATCGTTTTACTCTCTCATGCTAGAGATAATAGTGAAGCAAGGACATTTTATGACTTTATTTTGAGTGATAGTGCAAAGAGTGTTTTTGAAAAGTATGGTTATCTAGTACGATGAATCAAATTATAGCAACAGTTAGAGAGATAGAAAATGTAGATAACTTACATATTATAGCACTGGAGTTTTCAGCTATTCAATTGACAATGTTGACACTAGATTTACCCATGGGTGTCTGTGTAGGTACTTCTGTCGTAGTCTCTGTAAAACCTTCTCATGTGGTAATTGCAAAAGATCTTCAAGGTGATATTAGTTTTTCTAATTTGATTCCTGCTAACATCAGTAAGATAGATCAGGGTAGGTTAGTTGCTATGGTAGAATCACAGGTTTATGATGTGACGCTACAATCTTTGATCACACATAAAAGTGTCAAACGGCTTAAGCTGCAAGAAGGAGATAGTGTCACATTGCTTATTCAGGCGAGTGCACTTTCAATTACAGAGGTACAAGATGTTGGAAGTTTTAAGTAGCCTTGATTTTACACCGTTTATACTCTCTTTTAAACTTGCAGCAATCGTGACTGCTATTCTTTTTATACTCTCTTTACCTTTGAGTTGGTTTCTTTCACAAACACGTTCAAGATCAAAACCTATTATAGAAGCGATTACCGCACTGCCAATTGTGCTTCCCCCTTCCGTACTTGGGTTTTATCTCTTATATGCATTATCGTTAAATTCTCCTATTGGCGAATTTGTCGAAAACTATTTTGGGATTAATTTAATCTTTAATTTTACGGGACTTGTGATTGCAAGTTGTTTTTACTCCTTGCCCTTTATGGTTCAACCTTTACAAAATGGTTTTGAAAGTTTAGATAAAAATATGCTTGAAGCTTCTTATATTAGTGGGAAAAGCAAATTACAAACGATTTTTTATGTTGCACTTCCTAACATGAAGCCTGCTGTGCTTACTGCGTTTATTGTCACTTTTGCACATACCGTAGGTGAGTTTGGTGTAGTTTTGATGGTGGGTGGTAGTATTCCAGGTGAGACTAAAGTTGCCTCAGTTGCTATATATGAAATGGTTGAGATTATGGATTATCAAGCAGCACATATCTATTCAGCGATTATGGTGTTTATGAGTTTTGTTGTACTTTTAGCAGTCTATCTGTTTAACCAAAAACACAATAAAAAGTTTGGTGCTTTATAATGATTGAGATTAATATCCAAAAACCGTTGATAGGTGCTCACGGTACAATGAATCTTGATGTTGAATTGCAAATAGCAGAGGGAGATTTTGTCGCTTTAGCTGGAGAGAGTGGCAGTGGAAAAACAACACTTCTTCGTATACTTGCAGGATTAGAAGAGGCAGATGGCAAGATTTGTGTAGAAGATAACATATGGCTTAGTACTACGCGATCTGTTTCTCCACAACTGCGTGAAATAGGATTTGTATTTCAAGATTATGCACTCTTTACTAATATGAGTGTAGAACAAAATCTTCTTTTTGTGAATAAAGATCATGTGTTAGCGAAACAGTTGTTAGAGATGACAGGATTAACATCACTTCGTGATCGTTTACCGCAAACACTTTCAGGTGGTCAAAAACAGAGAGTCAGCCTTTGTCGTGCATTGATGAACCGTCCTAAACTGCTGTTGATGGATGAACCACTCTCTGCACTTGATCCAGCAATGCGTACAAAGCTTCAACATGAAATATTAAAACTGCATAAAGTATTTGGTACAACAACGATTATGGTGAGTCATGATCCAAGTGAAATTTATCGTTTGAGTAATCGAGTCATCATATTAGAACATGGAGAGATCAAAGCAGATGGAGCACCTAAAGAGGTATTGTTACAGATGCAAGGAAGCCAAAAGTTCTCATTTGCAGGGGAGTTATTAGAAGTACGTAAAGTGGATGTTATCTACACCGCAGTGATCGCGATAGGACAGCAACTTGTTGAAGTGGTGATTGATGCAAAGCAAGCTAAAACACTGCAAATAGGTCAAAAGGTACAAGTTTCTACAAAGGCTTTTACACCGATAATCAGTTGATTTACTATAGAGGCAAAGAGTGTTATGAAGGTCAGACCTTGCAACATAAGGAGTGCAATCTTGAGGAGTTGAAACAAGGTCTGTAGTGAAAGTATATATAAGAACAACAAATAAAAAGTAAACGAAAACATAAAATAAGACAATTTTAGGGTTATTTTCTAATAGCTGTGTTAAAATAGATCACATTATATTAAGTAAGGAAAAATGATGCAGTTTGATAAAATAATTGAAGTACCGTTTGGTGTACGTGCTGAGGTACAGCGACCTATTCCAGAGTTTTATGCGATGGTTGGGGAAGAGGGTATACGAAAGATGGTAGATGAACACTATGAACTTTTAAAAGTAAGTGAAACAAAACATCTCTTTCCTATAGAAGATGATCAAGCATTTGCTGCCGCAAAAAAACATGCGGCGGATTTTTTTATACAGTTTTTAGGTGGACCAAAGTATTTTCAACAATCACGAGGTGCGCCACAAATGGTAGGGCGTCATGCACCATTTAAAATTACACAAAATGCGAGAGTTGTCTGGTTAGAGAAGTGGCAAGAGGTGTTAAAACAATCAGATGCTGATCCAAAAGCAGTTGCATCATTTTGGAACTATTTGAACTCATTTTCAACCTGGATGGTAAATACGCCTCAGTAGTGAAGTAAGGGTAAGAGTCTATTAATAGTAAAAGAAGTATAATATTAAAAATTCTTATACTAGGGCTTATCCATGAAAGCATTTATACTCTTGGTGTTAGTGGCTTTTCTTCCTTATGTTGCATCTGCAAAAGATGTATCTGAAGTACAAAAAATATGGCAAAAACCTTTTGGTGGCGATAAAAATGATGCCGCTTATGCCGTGACTGCAACAAAAGATGGTGGATGTGCTGTTGCTGGAAGTACACGATCAATGGGAGCAGGTAAAACCGATGCTATTGTGCTTAAGATGGATGCTAAGGGAACGATAATTTGGAAAAAGACAGTAGGTAAAGCGCGAAAAGATCAAGCTGAGGCAATTGTTGAAACGACAGATGGTTATTTAGTCGCGGCAGGTTCTAGTAAGTCATTTAGTGAAAATGGTAACTATGACTTGTTTGTGATGAAATTAAACCAAAATGGTCAAGTGATTTGGCAAAAAAGTTTTGGTGGTAGTGGTAAAGATTATGCTCGTGCAATTGCAAAAACCAATGATGGTGGTGTAGTCATCGCTGGTGCAACAAAATCTTTTGGTAAAGGAAGCTATGATTTTTATGTCATAAGGCTTGATACAAATGGTGATAAAGTATGGAGTCAAACCTATGGTGGTGAGGATCTAGATAGTGCATATGGGATTAGTGCTACAAGTGATGGTGGATTTATTGTTGTAGGATCTACGGACTCTTATGGTGCAGGTAATAGTGACTTTTATATCATTAAAATAGATGCAAAAGGTCAAGAGGAGTGGAGTCAGACTTATGGAGAGAAAAAGGCTGATGTGTTCTATGATGTCAAAGAGCTTGCAGATGGTTATGCGCTTGCTGGTGAGACAAGATCTTATGGGAGTCAAAAAAGAGATCTTAGTGTTATGAAGATTGATAAAGCAGGGAAGATTCTTTTTCATAAGCTTTTTGGACTTAAAAATCATGAATATGCAAGAGGTATTGCAATCACGGAGAAACAGAATATCTTAGTTGCCGGGGTGACAAAATCTATGGGTAATGGCCGTGCTGATTTTTATCTTTTAGAGCTTGACAATAAAAGTGGTGAACTTGCATGGGCAAATGTCTATGGTGGTAAGAAAAATGATATTGCAAGAGGTATTACAAAAGTCAATGATGGTGGTTTTGTAATTGTGGGAGAAAGTGAGAGTTTTAATGCTGATGGGTATGACTTTTATATGTTAAAATTGAAGCTTTAACGCTATTAAGAGTACTTTTATAATAAATAAACTATTATGGTTATATTTATTATAAAAGGATACTAATGTTTACTTATGAAAAGAAAACTTTTTCTTTCTTACTCTTTTTGATTTTAGTTCTATCAGGATGTGGTGGAGGAGGAAGTGCTAAAGAAGAATCTGATACTAATCAAACTACAATACCTATACACTCAACAGATGTGAATAATACGAATGAAACACCTGTAGATAATAATCAATCAGAAGTCAAATTAATGAAAGCACAACTAGGTGTTTTAGCAGATGCAACGGTCAAAATTTATCAGCTTGATAACAATCAACAACGTACACTTTTATATACTGAAACAACTTCTAATGGTGACAGTTTTGAAGAGGTGGGTAATTTTAACGGACATGTTGATGTTTTAGATACAGAGAGATTTTATTTGTATGAAGTTGAAGGTGGTGTGGATAGAGATAGTAATGATGATGGTGTTCTTGATATTGTAGGTAAAACTAATAATGGAAAAATAAGATTAGTAGCTAAAGGAAAAAGTTTAAAAGAAGCAGAGCTTCCTCGTGTATCATTGGCCTCTGAAATGTTATATGTACACGTTGCCAAAGATATTGCATATGATTTTGACAATCTTGAATCTAATTTAGAGAGTTATGTCAGTTCTATTGTAGATGAAGATTTAAATAGTGATGGTAAAATAGATATTGATGATCTGGTAAATTTTAATCCTGTGACACAACAGGGTGGTTTAAATGATCAATATGACATGCAAGCTTTGTCAAATGCTATTTTGGACAATGATTTAAGTTATATGCAGGAAAATAATAGTAGCCAAATTATAGGGGGTTATCAAGTAGATGATGGTGCATATTATATGCGTGATTTGGTATTATCACCAGATGGTTCTACGGTTTATACAATTGCAAGTACAAGATACAGTCCATTAGGTTTAGTGGCGATAGATGTAACAGAGAAGAAATCTCCACAATATTTAGATAATTTAAGTATAAATATTGAAAATCCATATGGTATTACGATTTCGAATAATGGAGAGAAAGTTTTTGTTGCTGATGAATATAATGGGCTGCAAATTATAAATAGTGTAAACCCTGAGAGTTTAAAGCCTTTAAGTGCTTATAATGAAGAAGCGTATGTAGAGGATGTTGTACTCTCTAAGGATAATACGAAAGCATTTGTTGCAATAGATTATGGTGATAATATGCTTGAAATTGTTGATATTCAAAATAGTGATACACTTGCACTTCTAGGTTCTGTCGCATCACCAGTAGGGTCTTTTACATTAAAACTTTCTCATGATGAGACAAAAGTGTTTAGCTTAACACGTCAAGATTTAAAAATTATTGATGTGCAAGATGTTGCTAATCCTCGATTACTCTCTGAATTAAATATAACAGAATCAATTAATGATGTTGTATTGACTAAAGATGATACAAAAGCTTTTATAGCACTTGGTACAGAAGGTATTGCCGTATTGGATGTTAGTAATGTTTTAGAACCTCAAATTATTGCTACGTTAAATATACGAGAAGATAGTACTAATAATATTGCGTATGCTTATGATTTAGTGTTATCACATGATGAAAAGAGACTGTTTGTAGCACATTATTCAGAAGGATTGAAAATCATTGATGTGCAAGACCTACATCATCCTAAACTGATAAAAACGATTAAAACACCTGGATATGTAGAAAGTGTTGTTCTCTCACCAGATGGGAAAACAGCATATGTGGCTGATGAAGCAAGTGGTTTACAGATTATTGATGTGAGTTTGTGGTCAGGAGAATAACAAGAAGAGGGTTGGTAGAAAACCTACCAACTCCTTATGCGTAAGTGACATGATGTACACTGTTTGATTACATAGTTAAACTCATCCATTGCTTCGAGTGGATTTGCTCTTTTGGTCGCATCTGTGATACCGTCAGCGTGTACCAAAATTCTTTCTGTAATTTTTCTTGCAAACTTATGCGTATAAGCTTGGTTTTTTGGAAGGTGTGACTCCATATCATGATTGAGTACATCTTTGGCTGTATCATGAAGGGTTTTTGCACCGTTTAAAACTTTTGTTCTACTGTTATATAAAAAACCATCTTGTACCATATGTAGTGCACCAGCGTAAGTATGCATCACTTTAAGTCTTTGCTGTTTTGTCTCTTGACTTGCTTGTAATCCTGATGTTGCTAACAGTGAAACGAGTGTCATTGCGACAAATCTAGTTGTTTTGTTTTTCATCCGGTCTCCTTAGTATGCGATGACTTCTTTTGTATATTCTGTGAGTTCTACTAGTTGAGTTGTGTCTTTGATATTTTTCTTTGCTTTTCGTTTACCACCATAGAACTCTTTGAGCTCATCTTTAAATGATTTGAAATAGTCTTGGAATTTATCTGATCCTAAAACTGCAACTGCATAGAGTTCATCTGTAGCACTATCATGCTCTAATACAATAGAAGCAAGTGGTTGTTTTGCTTCACCACTGAGATTTTTACATCCTGCGCCTGCATCAAAAGCTGAAAGATGTGAAGAACAGACGATAACACCACCATTTTGATATGCCATAGTTTTTTCATTTTTTGGTACATACTTGATAAAACTATCATTTTTTGTTGGATGTGTTAATTGGTGTGAACAGATTGCAGAGTAAGCAACAATGCTACTATTGGCTCCTACACCACCTTTCCAGATATAAGACTCACCTTGTTCACTTTTAAGGTTAACATTTTTCTCTGTTGGTGCACCCATATCGATGAGTAGACAAGGTGTCCCTACATGTGGATAGTTAAATACATATGAGACCTCTTTTTTGAGTGATGAAGCTTTGATTGGTTTGCCTAAGCCATCGACGAGTTTTACTTTTTCATACGCCTCAAATAGTGTACCATCATCGGCACGTAGTGTGGTATTGATCATAGATGGGCTTACAGCAACTGCTGCACCAGCACCTAATAATTTTATAAAATTTCTTCTTTCCATTAATCTTGGCCCCCCGTAATTAAATATGATAAGAGATTTATACAAGGTATAAAACCTTGTATAATGATAGTTCTATAGGAACATTTCTCTCATAACACCGTTAAACCACTCAGTTGTAAGTTTACCAGTTCCAGCTGATCTAAATTTTCCACCACCATCTTTTGGTTTTGGAACATTTCCTTTTCCTTTAAGGTTACCATTTGCTGGATTTACGGAGAATGTATGGGTTACCATGATTGCTTCATTTGGATTACCGTTTACCATAGAGAAACATACGTTTGCATTGTTTGCTGGAAGACCTGAACCTGAATCAAATGCAGCACCTCCTAATTGTGCAACAATTTCAGAAGCAGCTCTTTTTGCTCCCCAGATAGCAGTTTGACCACTTGGTGGGATACCGTGACCTACACAGTCACCAATAACATAAATATTTTTATCTGTTTTAGATCTAAAGCTTGTTCCATCCATGATAGCATAACCAGCACCATTAGTTTTTACACCTGACATTCTAATCAGTGGGCTTGCAACATTGTTTGGAATGAGGTTACAAACTTCATATTTGTGCGTTTTAACTGTACCTTTTTCATCATCATCATTTGCAAACTCTTTAAACGTAACAGTTTTTTTAACTGGATCAACATCCATGATTTCTGTACTACCTCTATAGTCAATGAGGTCTCCATAAATCTCTTTCCAACTCTCTTTAAATGCTTTACCTTTTGCAAATTTACCGCCACGTGTATCAAGAACGATAACTTTACCTTCAATTCCTTCTTGCTTGATGTAGTTTGCAACCATCGCTGTTCTCTCATAAGGAGCTGGAGGACATCTATATTTACCTTTTGCAGGTGGGATAATAATAACATCACCATCATCCATATCATTGAGTTGACGCTTCAGTGCTAAATGTTCTGATCCTGGCATTAATGCAGCAGGACAAGCACGTGCTACATGGCTAATCTTCTCTTTACTCCAAGTTGGGAATTGTTTTGCATAATCGTATGCAATACCAGGACTTAATACAAGGATATCATAGTCTATAGTTCCACTGGTTGTTGTAACTGTTTTACTTCCTCTATCAATTCCCGTAACTTCTGTTTGGATAAACTCATATCCATGCGCATTTGCTGGTGCATAGTAATCATGTGTAAGTGTATCAAGATTAACACCTTTAAGACCACCTAGATAGGTATTGCTGTATGGGCATGCCATAAAGATATCTTTTTTCTCTAGAACAATAACTTCAAGGCTTTTATCTTTTGCTCTAAGTTGTTTTGCCATTGTTAGACCACCAAAACCACCACCAACAACAACAACTCTTTTACCTGTTGATTTTGCTCTAAATGCTTTTGTTGCTCCTGCAACAGCACTTGATGCTGCATTTGACGCAGTACAAGCTGATAATGTTACAGCTGCTACACCAACACCTGCAACTTTGAATAAATCTCTTCTTTCCATATTCTCGCTCCTTATGTTTGATAAAATGACAGGATTATTATAACATTTTATTATATTAAGAAGTGCTTAAATGATAACTTTTTCTTATGAAATATTTTTTGATTATGGTTATCATAATTAGTAATTATTTATTTCGGGATAAAACCCCACCATTTAGGGATTCTATAAAATTTTAGGTATTTTTAGTTCCTCTCCTATCTCTGCATAAGTTTTTCCTATTCTTGCTATTGGATTTATCTCAAGCTGTAGTTTTTCAATATCTTTAATCGCACGTTCTGCAATATGCATTTGATTTATCTCAACAATGAGTGGTATTGTCTTACTACCTGGAAGTGAAACTTCTTGATATAGGGTACAAAGATAAGCAGTTTGTATATCTTTTATGATTGGAGGAAATATTTCATCAATAATCTCTGTTTCAATGTTAAAAGCTTTAGCTTCACTCTTGGCTTTATCTAGAGGTTGTGCACTAAGAGTTAATGCTTCAAGTTCTGAAGGCTCTGCAATACAGATTGTACAGCGTTTATGTTTTCTTAGATTATAGAGTGTATCTTTTGGTGTACCATCTGATTTATGCCCTATGGAGATAACCATAGTAGGTGGATTAGAGGATAGTGGTGTAAAATAGCTAAATGGTGCAATATTGATGATACCTTCATCTTCTGTTACTATCCATGCAATAGGACGAGGTATGACACTTTGACTGATGAGTTTATAGATATCTGTAGGATTTATTGTATTAAAGTCAATAATCATTTCAGACGCTCCTTAACCCAGTTATATACCCATGGCCAGTTTCCATAACCGCTCTCATCGTTGATATGTCCTGCATTTTCGATAATTTTCATTTCAACTCCTAAGGTTTTTTGTATGTGATGTGCCTCTTTAATGTTTAGATAAGGATCATTTGTAGAGGTCACAACCATGACTTCTTTTGCATAAAGGTCTGTTGGAATTATAACAGGAAAAAATGTTTTGATCGTATCAATATTCGTCTCTATAGAGGGTGGTGCAACTAAAAGTAGATGTTCAATAGGTGTGATATTTGCCTCTTGACATAGATGAAACCAAAGTGTACATGCGAGTGAATGGCATATCACAATATCTGGTTTCTCTTCTAAAAGTAATCTTTTAATTTGACGCATTTGTCTATTTTTACTTGGGAAGTGTGGATTGTCTAAGAGTGGGAAAGAGACATTTCCATATGTTTTTGCAATCTCACCTGCCAACCAACTTTGCCAATGTGGATAGTCACTGCCTCCCCACCCATGTAATAGTAATACTTTTTTCATCATTTCCTCATTTCTTACAAAAATTATATCAGATTATTTTATGACTTCATTATGTTGTTATCTCTTGTTAATATTCATTAATATAGATTCCCCGATTATTTCATCATTTTCTTTTACACTGAGGATAGATTTTGAATAAAGGAGAGATTATGCAAAAGATGGTTGTTTTAAGTTCTTTAGCAGTTTTGTTGTTTGCCTCTACACTCTATGCGGAGACTCAACATAGAAAGTTGGTGAAAACACCTAAATATCATACTGCTAAAAAGGTATATCGTCCAGCAAAACATAAAGTGGTACAACATACAGATAAAAAGCATATACATCCCAATAGATATAGACCAAAAGCGACTATTGTGAAACATTATCGTCCTGGACATCGTGTCAAACGTTTGCAGAGTAATGCTTTTCATTTTGTATTGGGTGGATTGACTTATCACTATGTTAGTGGTGTATTTTATAGGCCTTATCATAGTGGATATACGGTTGTACATGCACCAGTTGGTGCTTTAGTTTATACATTGCCACATGGGTATACTAAAGTTTACATCAATAACCGACACTATTATCACTATAATGATGTCTATTATAGTTGGGATAGGCGTCGAAAGGGATATTGTGTTGTTGATGTACCGAGTACTTATTGTGCCTCGACAGCCTCTTACAATGTACCACATTATCACTACCAGTTAGGAGATATTGCACATAATTTGCCAGCTGGTGCAGTGAGAGTTGTTATAGATGGTAGACATTATTGGGAAGCAGAAGGTGTTTATTTCAAATCTAAAAAACGAAATGGACGAATAATTTATAAGGTGGTCAAGGGGTATTAAACCTTGATTTTTTGCCACTCTCCTTTGTCAAAAGCACGCCAAAGTAGATAGCCTTTGACAAAGGTATCACTGATCATGGCAAGATAGACAAAAAGAATAGATTCAAAATAGTAAGCCAATACAAACGCAGGAATGATACGTACGAGCCAGAGTGAAGTAAGATTGATGCGTAGTGTTCTTTTTGTATCTCCCGCTCCTCTAAGTGCGCCACTTAGTACAAAGTTAAATGCCAGTGGAATCTGTGAAAGTCCAACGATACGTAGATAGAGACTTGCTTCTTTGATGGTTTGTAGATCATCTGTAAAGAGCCAAACAATAGGCTCAGGTGTAAAGATCATAAAAAACCCTAAAAAGAACATAAAACCAACGGTATATTTTAGTACTAACATGACATCCTCACGTGCCATTTGAGGATTTTTAGCACCTAACCCTTGTCCCATAAGCGCCATTGCTGCTATGGTAAAACCAATACCTGGCATAAACGCTATCCCCTCAATGCGAAGTCCTATCTGATATCCTGCTAGTGATTCAGTGCCAAAACGTGCAATGATCATTGTAAAAAGCATAAAAGAGCCAAAGGTAAGTGTACGCTCTAAAGAGGCAGGAATCCCTACTTTGAGAGCACGGTTGATAAGACTTTTAGTATAACGTACTAGAGGTGTATAAGGTGTTTTATGTGTAGTATATAGCCAGATATAGATCATAAGTTCTAGAATATTAACAATCACTGTAGCGATTGCAGCACCTTCAACACCCAGTGCAGGAGCACCAAGATTTCCATAGATCAGTACCCAGTTTAAGAAGACATTGACCATGATAGAACCCAATTTAATATAAAAAGGTGTCTTGGTATCACCTGATGCTGTAAGTGCGGTTACAAATACCAGTTTGATAAAGACAAATGGTAACATGTAGGTCAATATACTTACATAAGCACTTCCCAGTGTGATAACTTCGGGAGCGGTATCAAACCAAATAAAGAGTTTGGGAGCGAGAAAATACCATAATAAAGTTACTGGAAGACTAAGTAAAAATGCAAAACGTAGCAGTGAGGAGAGTCCTAAAGAGGCTTGCTTGAATTTTTGTGCACCTATAAATCGCGATAAGAGGGCGTTTGTACCTACATGTAAGAGGGTTAAAATTGCAAAAACAAACATCAAACTTTGAAGCCCAAGCCCTACAGCTGCCACTGCAAAAGCTGAAATACGACCAACCATGATAAGATCGGTAATAACTTGTAACATATCTAACAAAGAGTTTAGTGCCGCGGGGATAGAGAGTTTGAGGATTTTTTGATGTTTTGCTTTATTGATATTTTTTAGCATAGAGCTCTTTTTAGTGTGGATTATAGCAGAACAGTTTTATTCTATTGCAAAACGATGATATAAACCAAAGGTGTTACGCCTTTGGTTCTTCTTGTTGTGCTGGTTTTGCTTTTTTTAAGATGAGATATCCCACAATTCCTGAGAGAAAAGATCCTATTAAGATAGCTAGCTTATCAGCATAGTGAAACTTATCTGTGTCGTTAAATGCGAGTGAGTCGACAAATAAACTCATGGTAAATCCGATACCTGTTAAAATCGAGACACCATAAAGCTGCATCCAGTTGCTGTTTTGCGGTAAGCTTGCGACGCCAGTTTTGATGGCTATCCAACTAAATCCAAAAACACCAACTTGTTTACCGATAAAAAGTCCTACGATAATACCCATTGGAACTGATCCAAACATTTCATCCATTGAGATACCTTGTAAGTTGACACCTGCGTTGACAAATGCAAAAAGTGGTAGTATCATAAATGCGACCCAGTAGTGAAGGTCATGTTCGAGCTCTTTTGCCATTGAGAAGGTCTTCCCATCTTCTCCTTTAGAAGTCATTGGGATCAAAAATGCAAGGGCAACGCCTGCTAAAGTAGCGTGTACACCAGATTTTAATACACTGACCCAAAGAACTATACCCACTAAAATAAAGGCCGCTTTTTTGATTACTCCTATACGATTCATGATGAAAAGTACAACGAGTGATCCAGTAGCAAGGGCAATTGAAAGGGTAGAGAGTTCGCTAGTATAAAAGAGGGCAATGATAATAATAGCCCCTAAATCGTCAATGATTGCAAGTGCCATCAAAAAGAGTTTTAATGAAATTGGTACACGGTTTCCAAGTAAAGAGAGAATCCCTAGTGCAAAAGCAATATCTGTAGCTGTAGGGATTGCCCAACCACTCATTGCGAAGCTATCACCACTGTTAAATGCAACATAAAAGAGTGCAGGAACTACCATTCCTCCAATGGCGGCAATACCAGGGAGTGCTACTTGGGATAAGGAAGAGAGATGTCCCTCCATAATTTCGCGTTTAACTTCTAATCCTATAAGAAAGAAAAAGACTGCCATAAGACCATCATTGACCCATAAGAGTAGAGGCTTAGCAATTTGTAAGTTACCAAATCTGATCTCAACATGGGTATGTAAAAAACTGTTGTAAAATTCAGAAAGAAAACTGTTTTGTAGTATGAGGGCTAAAATGGTAACAATGATCAGCAATATACCTGCTGAAGACTCTTTTTGGATAAAATCATCAATG
>JAHZKW010000020.1 GCA_022600175.1 Campylobacterota bacterium | reverse complement strand
CGATCTGTAATTGTTGTTTATTAATGGTGACTACTCTATCTTTTGTCGTTGACATATAAGGTGTTGCAACGATACCTTTTACGGGGCTTTGATCTTCAGTCTCTTTTTCGTTTGTCGAAGTTATACTGTTTTCAAATGTTGTCTCCATCACTGGTGTAGGTACAACTTCTGGTTTTTTGACACGCTTTTTGATAACCTTAGTATCTTTCTTTTTCACAGGTTGTGCTTTGATGTGAATAGTTGGTTTTTTATCTATAGGTTTTTTTACTTCGGAAGCCTCAGCTTGTGCAGGTTTAGCAGGTTGTTCTATGCTAGTGTTATTTGTCTCTTTTGGAGGTGTGATATCTAGTGTAGTTGTATTGATATCTTTTTGAATATTTTTTGAGAGTGTTGTATAGCTCTCAATAGTTAAGTTCTCCTCTTTTGCACTCTTTAAAATAGAATCTAAAGTTGTTTTGGTCTCATAATCTGAGATTTTTCCTTCAATTTTCAGTGTATTACTCTCAATAAAAAGAGATCCATCTTTGATATTGTTATGCACGATGAGATCAAGTATCTTTGCCGCTGTCTCTTGCCATGGAGCATCTATGATATCATTTTCATAGCGTATATCTTTGATACATTCATACTCTTGACACACTTTATCTAGATAATTGACTAAACTTCCATTTTGATCATTATCAGAGATAAGTGCAACAATTTGGTGTTTATTTGTGGTTGCCATAAATCCAAATGCAGGCGTTGCTATACGCTCTACAACGGCTCTTTGTATAGGTTCAATTTTAGTAGTCTCATGAACTTTATCAACTTTTACCTTGTGTGCTATTATCACTGGTTTTTGTGTTGGTTGATTGTTCGTTAATTGACCAAGAGAGAGATAAAGAAAAACTCCAACGATAATCAATCCAATGGTTAAAATACTTTTACTGCCCATATGGCACTCCTTTATAACATGGCGAGATAAATTTTGTTATATTATAGTCAAGTTATGATTAAGCAGATAAAAAATTAATTGAAATTATTAAAGAAAAGGTTAAATATTTTAAAGAAGTTAATACTTCTTTAAAATATTATTGACAACTTAAGCACTCCATGCTTCTATCAGCGACACTTTTTTCAGCATCAGGTGATTCACTACGTAGATAGTAGGTAGATTTTAGCCCTAGTTTCCATCCTAACATATAGATATCATTGAGGTATTTACCACTTGCTTTATCCAGTGTGATAAAGATGTTCAAGCTCTGTCCTTGGTCGATCCATTTTTGTCTTACCGCACCTGCTTTGATAAGAACTTTTTGATCAAGATCATAGGCTGGTGTATAGTATGGCCAGGTATCAACACTCATTTTTGGTGCTACTACTGGAATTAGACCACTAAGGTTCTCTTCAAACCATTTTCGTTTATAGATTGGTTCGATTGCTTGTGTTGTGCCTACTAAGATTGAGATTGAACTCGTTGGTGCTATTGCCATCAAGTAACCATTACGCATACCATCTTTTTGTACTTTCTCTTTAAGGGCTTGCCAATCATAAGCATATCCAAATAGACCACCACGATCTACAAGTTTTTTTGCCTCTTCATTTGCAAGATCAATTGGGAAGATTCCTTTACTCCAGTTTGATCCTTCAAATTCTGGGTATTTACCCTTTTCAATAGCAAGATTTGAGGAGGCTTTAATGGCATTATAACTAACTGCTTCCATCACTTCATCCACTTTTTCAAAGTGTTCATGACTACCCCACATGATCCCCTGCTCTGCTAGCATCTGTGCTTCACCCATAACACCAAGACCGATAGACCTTGTTGCCATATTTGTTTTTTTCACTTTGTCTAAAGGATAGAAGTTGAGATCGATAACATTATCAAGCATACGAATTGCTGCTGGCATAATACGTTCTATATCTGCATTGGTATTGATTTTTGAGAGATTGATACTGGCTAAGTTACATACTGCCGTTTTTCCATCTTGCTTCTCTTTTTCAGTGATGTAGACTTGTTTCCCATTGATAGAGTCAAGTGCAGTCACTTTTTTTGCTTTTTTGACTATACCTGCATCTACGGCAATCTCTTCATTTTCATTATATACTACTACTGAACCATCCTCAAGAGTGAGTTTGATATCATAGTGATTTGGATCAGTATTTTGAAAGATCTCTGTACAAAGATTTGAACTTCTGATAAACCCAGAGTGTTGATTTGGATTTGCTTTGTTGGCATTGTCTTTAAAACATAAGAATGGATTTCCTGTTTCAAAATAGCTTAACAAGATCTTTTTCCAAAGCTCTTTTGCACTGACTGTCTCTTTGAGAATATCTGGGTTATTTTCATACTCAAGATAACGTGCTTCAAATGCTTTACCTTGTAATTGTGGGAGATCTTCAACTTCTAAAGGGTCAAAGAGTGTCCACATCGCATTCTCTTCAACACGACGCATAAAGAGATCATTGATCCATAGTGCTGGAAAGAGATCATGTGCACGTCTACGCTCTTCACCCGAGTTTTTCTTAAGATCTAAAAAATCTTTGATATCACTATGCCAAGGCTCTAAGTAGACTGCGATAGCACCTTTTCTAGTTCCTAGTTGATCTACTGCGATGGCAACATCATTGGTGATTTTTAAAAATGGCACAATACCACCAGCGGCATTTTTGTGTCCATCAATTGAACTTCCAAGTCCTCTCACTTTTGACCAATCCCATCCAATACCACCACCAAATTTACTCAGTAGTGCCATCTCTTTATACCCATCAAAAATACCTTCGATATTATCTGGTGTACTTCCGATGTAACAT
>JAHZKW010000019.1 GCA_022600175.1 Campylobacterota bacterium | reverse complement strand
CCATCACACGTGCACCAAGAAGTGAATCAAAACCTTTATCAGCAAAATATCTTTTGGCTTCTAATGTTGCATCAATTTTGATCTCTTTCTCTTCTAACTGTACTTCTAGCTCTTTTAAAAGCTTATCAACGATATTAATCATAACCTCTTCACCAAGTGGGTTAAAGTGTACCACAGCGTCAAGTCTATTTCTAAACTCAGGTGCAAAGAAATCACCAATCGCTTCATTTGCTTTATGGGTATTATCTTTATGGAAACCAACTTTTGGTGCAGCTTTCACACCAAGATTACTTGTCATGATAATAATCACATTTCTAAAATCAGTTTTAACACCATCATTATCTGTCAATGTCGCATTATCCATCACTTGAAGAAGAATATTCATAATATCTGGATGTGCTTTTTCAACCTCATCCAATAAAAGTACTGTATATGGATGTTTACGAATTGCTTCTGTTAATTGTCCACCCTCTTCATACCCTACATATCCAGGAGGTGCACCGATAAGTCTTGATACATTATGTTTTTCCATATACTCACTCATATCAAAACGCTCAAAATGGACACCTAAAGTATCAGCAAGCTGTTTAGCTACTTCTGTCTTACCCACACCAGTTGGTCCAGCAAACAGGAAAGATCCTATTGGTGCATTTGGACGTCCAAGACCTGCACGTGCACGTTTAATCGCTTTTGCAAGCTGTACAATCGCTTCATTTTGACCAAACACTTTAGACTGTAAATCACTTTCAAGATTTTTAAGAATAGAGATATCATCACTTGAAACTTGACGACTAGGAATATTCGCCATCTTAGCAACAATCTCTTCAATATCTTCGACTGTAACCTCTACACGATTTTTTTCATCAATATGAAATGAAGCACCTACTTCATCAATCAAATCAATAGCTGAATCAGGCAAAAATCTATCATTGATATACTTTTTACTAAGCTCTACGGCTTTTTTCAACGCTTTTTCATCATAAGTAACATTGTGGTGAGACTCGTACTTCTCTTTAAGCCCTTCAATAATCTTATACGTATCTTCAATACTTGGCTCATCAACATCCACTTTTGCAAACCTACGACTCAACGCTTTATCTTTATCAAAAAAGTTTCTAAATTCACTATAAGTAGTAGCACCGATACATTTAATACCACCACTAGCAAGTGCTGGTTTTAAAAGATTTGAAAGATCCATTGATCCACCACTGGTAGATCCAGCACCTACAATAGTATGAATCTCATCAATAAAAAGTACTGCATTATCAATAGCTTCTAATTCACTCAGTACACCTTTAAGACGTTTTTCAAAATCACCTCTATATTTAGTACCTGAGAGAAGCCCGCCAATATCCAAAGAAAATAGTGAAGCATTTTTTAAAATATCTGGTGTTTCATCATGAATTATCTTAAGTGCTAAGCCCTCAATAATCGCAGTTTTACCCACACCTGGTTCTCCCACTAAAAGTGGATTATTTTTCTTTCTTCTACAGAGTACTTGCATCACACGATTTAACTCATCTTCACGCCCAATCACAGGGTCAATCTTACCACTGCGTGCAAGCTCATTGAGATTGATCGTATAGTTTGCAAGATCACCATCTTCTTTAGGTGCTGCCACTACATCTTCTTCATGTTTTTGATCAGTCAATGTCTCTAATATAGCAAGTTTAGAAACACCTTGTTGCTTTAATAGATAAACACTATAAGAGCGCTCTTCTTCAAAAAGTGCTGCCAGTAAGTCACCTACATTGGCTTGCTTCTTCTCCGCTCCCTTTATTTGTGTGATCATTGAATCAATAACACGTGCTAAAGCAACCGTTTCAAATGGATCATGATAATTATCTTCTGGTAGTGGTTTAAAAACAGAATCAAGATGTGTTTTAATTCGCTCATGCAAGAACTCAGTATCAGCACCGCATTTTTTCAAAATCTCAATCGCTTGTTCATTGGTTAACAGTGAGAAAAATACGTGTTCAATCGTCACATATTCATGTCTGCTATTTTTAGCAAACTCTAACGCCTCGTTTAATACAGAATTCAACTCTTTATTTAACATATCTTTTACTCTTCCTCCATGATAGCTTTCAATGGATATTCGTTCTCTTTGGCTCTTTTTTTCACTTCAGAAATTTTTGTCTCAGCAATCTCGTATGTATAAACACCACAAACACCTCTGCCTTCACGGTGAATATTCAACATGATATTAATCGCACTATCTAATTGGTGCGAAAATACCTCCATCAAGATCTCGACAACAAAGTCCATGCTGGTAAAATCGTCATTTAAGAGTACAACTTTATATCTCTTTAGGTAAGATAGCTCTTCTTGACTCTCTAAATCCAGCGATTGATCATTTTTATGTTCCAAAATTACCCTTTAATTTCATTAACCTATTTATTATACATATTTTTTTCTAATCAAGAGTAAATATGTCCAAATTTCAAGCCAAATTTCACTCTAACTTGTAGTTTGGTAATATGTTTGCACTATATTTCTCACTCTGTCACTAGATTTATATGAGAAATTTTTTACACCCATTACCTAGATAAAAAGAGAGATTGAGAAGTGAAAAATATTTTTGTCACCGCTACAAATACTGACATTGGTAAAACCTATGCAACTACCATACTTATCAAAAAACTTGCACAATCAGGTCTCAACGTAGGGGCATTTAAACCAATTGAAACGGGGGTAATCACTGCCCCACAAGATGGCCTAAAACTCTTAAAAGCAGTACAAGAACACAATCCTAACTTCAAAAAGATCACCATAGATGATATTGTCCCTATACAGTTTTCACTACCTGCTGCACCTTATATTGCAAAAAAAGAAGAACGTATAGACTTTGATAAAATAGAAAAAGCCTATAAAAAAATAACCTCATATAGCGATATCGTTCTCATTGAGGGTGCTGGAGGTTTACTTGTACCTATAGAAGAGGATCTTTTTATGATTGATCTTATCTCTCACTTTAATGCTCATACACTTCTCATCACACATGATAAGCTTGGTAGTATCAACGATACACTTCTGAGCCTTGAAGCACTCAACACACGAGGATTAGAATATACTTGGTGTATCAATCAACGCCATGATAGAGATGATTTTCAAACTATCACACTTCCCTACTACCTCAAGCACTTTAAAACAATCTATACACTGCAAGAAAACATTGATCAAATCACCCAACGTTTAATAACTTATGGTCACACTCACAGGGATACTTGAGAGTTTTTCATCACTATATTTAACAATTTTACGCCCCTTATAATAGGCAATATGTTCATAACCAATAAAGCGTCTTTCACTACGTTGCGTATAGTGTGTTGTACAGTGACGTCTTGTCTCATATTGTGTTGTTTGATAATCTTCTGGCTCACTTCTAGCAGCATTATGCCCAACCAATGTCCCAAGGACGGCACCACCTATCATTGCAGCAGGATCACCATGACTGACCTGTTTACCTATAAGTCCACCAGTCACCCCACCTATAAGTGCTCCTGCATTTGCATGTGAACTTTGCGCTGCTTGATGACGATAAGTCACAGGTACCTGTTTATCAAAACACTCTTGATGCGGTACATTACTAATCACATTTTCATAGACTGGTTCTGTACTCACTACATTAACATATTCAACAAACCCTATCTCTTCAGCACTTAGCAAAGTATGCATCAATAAAAACGTTCCATAGAGAACTGGTTTACTTATTAAAGAGACTTTAATCACTATTTCTCCTTTACTTTTTCACTATTATACTCCCCAATTTGTGAAGTGTTTGTGAAGCAAAAGTTTGGTATATTTATTTTTATGAAACATCTTATCAACACAAAAGATTTTGATCTAAAAACTATTGAAAATATCCTTGATAAAGCAAAACTATTTAAACATGAAGGTGCATCAAATCTACTCCAAGATAAATTGATTATTACCATCTTTTTTGAAAACTCTACAAGAACCAGAAGTAGTTTTGAAGTCGCTGCCAAAAGATTAGGTGCCAATGTTGTCAGTCTTGATGTCTCAAAAAGCTCCTCTAGCAAAGGAGAAACACTTTTTGATACCGCCGCAAACTTAGATGCTATGGAGCCCAATGCCATTGTGGTCAGACATAAAAATGCAGGGGTACCTAAGATTCTTTCAAACTATGTAAACTGCCCTATAGTTAATGGTGGAGATGGTTCACATGCACATCCAACACAAGCACTCTTAGATCTTTTTACAATTAAAGAACATTTTGGTGAACTCAAAGATAAAAAAATTGCTATTGTTGGAGATATCAAAAACTCACGTGTTGCCAACAGCAATATTGAACTTTTAAGTCGTTTTGGTCTTGAAGTCATTATGGTTGCGCCTCCACATTTTATGCCTCAAACCACACATTTTAGACAAACACATGAGATTAAAGAGGTTATCGATGAAGTTGATATCATAATGAGCCTTCGTACACAGACTGAACGTCACTCAAACCAGATTTATGCATCATTAAAAGATTATGCAACTGATTTTTGTATTACCAAAAAATTAGTGGAAGATCGTGATATCTTACTCTTACATCCTGGCCCTGTACATCGTAATATCGATATCGATGATGAGATGCTCAGTGACCCGCGCTGTAAAGTACTCGAACAAGTTAAAAATGGTGTTTTTACACGTATGGCCGTACTAAATCATCTAATCTCAGGTGTGAATGACCAATCTTAAAGAGAAGCTAAACCATTATGGACAAAAAAGAGAACCAATCTTTTTTGTCATAGATTTTGAAGCAAAAGAACACTATCTCTCTCCTCTAAACATGCTAGAGGAAGATATAGTATTTTCATTTCAAGAATCTACACACTGCTATGAAAATAAAAAAGTCCCTTATACCTACCATCCTATACCTTATCCCAAATACGAAATAGCATTTAAGGCTATTCAAGAAGAGATCAAAAAAGGCAATACCTACCTTATTAATCTCACATTTCCTTCAAAACTTGAAATCCCTTATAATCTCAAAGAGATTTATGATTATACAGATGCCCGTTTTAAACTCTATTTTAAAGACCAATTTGTCTGTTTTACCCCTGAACGCTTTGTAAAAATTGAAAATGATAGTATCTATACTTATCCTATGAAAGGAACTATTGAAGCCTCTATCCCAAATGCAGAAGCAAAAATTTTAAATGACCAAAAAGAGATGGCAGAGCATGTGATGGTTGTAGATTTACTACGAAATGACCTCAGTATGATAAGTAAGCGGGTAAGAGTAGAAAAATTTCGATATATCGAGAAAATTAAAGCAGGAGAAAGAGAGTTACTGCAAGTAAGTTCTAAAATCAAAGGTGAACTTGAATTGGGATGGCAAGATAGATTAGGTGAGATCATCACTACCATGCTTCCCGCAGGTTCAATCACTGGTGCCCCAAAAAAAAGTACCACCCAAATTATCAAAGACATTGAGGGCTATGAACGCGGTTTTTTCAGTGGTGTTTTTGGTATTTTTGATGGAGAAAAACTTGACTCTGCTGTCATGATACGCTTTATCGAAAAAACCCATGAGGGCTACCTATATAAAAGTGGTGGTGGTATTACCATCGATAGTCAATGTGAAAATGAATATCTTGAAATGTGTGAGAAAGTCTATGTCCCTTTTTTTTGAAACACTAAAAATTAAAAATCATAAAATTTACAACCTAAGTGAACATCATGCACGCCTCAACAAAACCGTACTAGAAAACTTTGGACACCGTACTTCTATCGATTTAAATAACCACATCAAAGCACCCGATGAAAAACTTTATAGATGTAAAGTTACCTATGATACAGAAATAAAATCTGTATCATTTACCCCTTATCAACCAAAAGTTTTTCGTCACTTTAAACTTATCAATACACACCTCTCATACCCCTATAAAGCTGTTGATCGTACAGAAATTAATAAATTATTTGAACAAAAAGAGAATTGTGACGATATACTTATGATTAAAGATGGTTTAGTTTATGATACTTCTATTGCAAATATTGCAATTTATGATGGTATCAAGTGGTATACACCCTCTATGCCACTGTTAGCGGGGACACAAAGAGCAAATCTTTTAAAAAAACAAATAGTTTTTGAAAAAGAGATTAAAGTTAAAGATATTAAAAATATGGTTAGTTTTGCTATAATGAATGCACTAATAGGTTTTCACCCAATCAAAAATGCAAAATTCTGTTATAAATTGTTGGAGTTCAAAGGTAATAGATGACACACAACTTTCTTCATGATCAAGATTTTTCAGCGTTAATGGTATTTCATATCAGAGATATTATTGACCTTTTACTACAAAAAGGTGAGTTTTTCTCTATTTTAACTAATATCTCAGAGATCACTTTTGATCCTATACTGCCGCATGAGATTGCACAAGACTTTAAACCCATCACACTTTTTGTCATTGCAGAGTATACATTTGAAAGTTGTACTATGGATGAAGAGAACCTCTACTTTGAAGCTGGTTTTGGACATCAAAATGTAGGTAGTTTCGTCACTATACCACTGAGTTCTATCGTACAAATTGTTTTAGAAAATACACCTATTTTTATCAACCTCTCTCATAAAATGAAACAGGCTGATAAACAATCAGATATTGATAAATCTACCAATATCTTTCTAAAAAACCCTGAAAACAAGGCTTTTGCAAAAGATTAAAATTTTCTTCTAGACATGATGAAGTTTGTCACCTTATCGATAAAAGCATCATGTTTTCGATCTTTAAGATATGCTACATAGAATGACCTTTTAAACGTCAATCCTCGTACTTTCGCACAATATAAAATACCCGCTTCCACTTCATCTTCAACAACTTGCTTAGAGACGATACCTACGGTTTGCTGTTGTGTTTTAGGAGCTTTTAACACTGTTTGCTTCAATGCTGTAGGACTTGTCACTGTTGATCTGACATCAAAAGATTTACACTCAACATTAGCCTCTTCAAAAACTTCCGATATCAAACGTCTAGAGTGAGAGGTCTCTTCTCTACAAACCCAACTAAAGTTGTTCAGATCTTCAGGTCTCACTGTTTTAGGTAAAGGTTGATTACTAAACATAATCATCTCATCTTCAATCCACTCTCTATAGATAATATTATCTAAAAAGATAGGCGATTCAATAATAGCAAGATCAATTTTTTTATCTAACAAATGTCCTAAAACTTGTTCTGATAGATCTATTTGAATCAATACATCATTTTCAATCGCAGCTTTAATATCATTCAAACATGAAGGCAACACAAAGTTACCAATTGTAAAAGAGGCACCTATGATAAAAGTCAACTCTTTATTCATAATACGAATGATCTCTTTCTCAACACCTAAAACACATTTATCAAGTCTCAATGCTACCCTATAAAGCTCTTCACCTGATTTTGTCAACGTAATACCATTTTTCTTTCTTTCAACAATCTTTGAGTCTAAATAATCCTCAAGCCATTTGATTTGTTGTGTTACGGCAGGTTGAGAAATACCAAGCTTTTTAGAAGCTTTTGAAAAACTTTTCTCCTTGACAACAGTTAGAAATGTTCCTAATTTTGCAAAGTCTTTGAGCATAAAAAATCCTTGATTATCTTATAATATTTTGTAGTAGTATAACAAAATATAATAAAAAAAGACATAAAATAACAACGCGTTATAAAACTTTTATTTATAATGCAATATAATAGATAAACAATTAAAAAGTTTACATCATGGAAAAGATAAATTCAGAGTTAAATACAGCACAACAAGCAGCAGTAGAGCAAATTGATGGCTCAATTCTTATCCTTGCAGGTGCAGGAAGTGGCAAAACAAAAACCATTACATCACGTGTAGCATACCTTATTAATAATGGTATACCACCCTCCTCTATTCTTACACTCACCTTTACGAATAAAGCCGCTTCGGAGATGCGTAGTCGAGCCCTCTCACTTTTAGATGAAGAGGTCTCTTATCTACCACTATTATGTACATTTCATAAATTTGGTCTTCTCTTTCTTAAATTTCATATGCAGCGATTAGGACGACCAAACTCTTTTGTTATTATCGATACAGATGATAAAAAAAGGATTATTAAAAGTTTTGATACTGATCTACCTATTTCACTCATCGCAAGTGAGATTTCACGTTTCAAAAACAATCTCATTACACCTGACGATGCGCAAAAAACAGCAGAACTTCCCAATTATAAGAAGATTGCAAACCTCTATCAAAAATATGAGTCCTATCTAGCACAAAATAATCTTGTTGATTTTGATGATCTGCTAGCACTACCTTATAAAATATTGGAGCAAGATGCAATGCTCTGTAAAGAGACAAGCCTTAGATACCAATACATCATGGTAGATGAATATCAAGATACAAATGATCTACAATTTAAACTACTGCAAAAACTCTCTAGTGAACATCAAAATCTCTGTGTTGTAGGTGATGATGATCAAAGTATATATGGGTGGAGAGGTGCAAATATCAAAAATATTTTAGAGTTTAAAGATATTTTTGAAAATACTACCGTCATTAAATTAACAAAAAAT
This sequence comes from Campylobacterota bacterium, assembly GCA_022600175.1. Lineage (GTDB taxonomy): Bacteria > Campylobacterota > Campylobacteria > Campylobacterales > QNZT01 > SZUA-1433. The sequence goes on along the minus strand of JAHZKW010000019.1, from coordinate 15,820 downwards.
TATCGATCCACACACACCATCCTTAAAGCTGCTAATGAACTTATAGAGCATAACAGAAACCGTTTAGGTAAAGAGCTCATAGGGACAAAAGAGGAGGGAAAAGAGATCACATCACTCCATCATGATGATGAAGTAATGGAAGCACGCAGTATCTCCTCCAAAGTCAAAACACTGATCAATGAAGGTGTTGATCCTAGAGAAATTGCTATACTTTATCGTATCAATGCCCTTAGTCGTTCTATCGAAGAGGGTCTTAACCGTGCTACAGTACCTTATAAAATGGTAGGCGGGCTTAAATTTTACGAGCGAGCTGAAATCAAAGATCTCATCAGCTATCTACGTATTATTGCTAATCCACATGATGATTTCTCTATCAAACGCATTATCAATAAACCTAAACGTGGTTTAGGTAAAGCAACTTTAGACAAAATTCTCTTTGCTGCAGATGAACGAAAAATTTCTATTTTCGAATTTTTAACAACGCATCAAGAGAGTTTACAAGTGGCAGTAAGCAAAAAGGCATTTTCAACTCTAGAGAAGTTTTGCCAAGACATCTTAGATCTACAGGCATCCACGAAGGAGTCAACTTACGCCCTGATTGACAATCTTGAAGATACTTTTGGCATTAGAGCCTATTATGAAACACTACCAGATGCATTAGACCGTGTTAGTAATATTGATGAATTTTATGGACTTTTTAGAGATTTTGTTATCCAAAACCCTGATGCTCTTTTAGATGACTTCTTAAACGATATAGCCCTACAAAGTGATCAAGACCAAATTGATGAACGCTGTATTTCGATCATGAGTGTACACGCAAGTAAAGGGTTAGAATTCGAACATCTATTTGTCATCGGTTTAGAAGAAGGTTTTTTCCCACTCATCGGAGATGGTACAGACTTAGAAGAAGAGAGACGTTTAGGCTATGTTGCAATCACGAGAGCAAAACAAGAGCTAACATTGAGTTCATCAGCGAGCAGATACTACAAGGGAAAACGTGCAGGACTTACTAAAAGTAGATTTTTAGCAGAGTGTGGGGTGAACAAAGGCTCACTCAAACTTGACCGTACCACTTCATATAAAAAAGGTGCCTTAGTAAAACATAAAATATTTGGTATTGGTCGGGTCATTGAAGTGAGTAAAGTCAAACGTGAATATAAACTCAAAATCAACTTTGGTGGTACTAAAAGAGATATTTTAGCCTCTTTCGTGGAGAAAATTTGAAGCGAAACGCAATCGATAGTCTTTTTGTTGCCAATAAACCTGCCAACCTTGGCTCTAACCACTTTCTCTCACGTATCAAAAGACGATACAACGTGAAAAAAGCAGGATTCTCAGGAACACTTGACCCTTTTGCTAAAGGGGTATTGATCATTGCATTTGGCAAATATACACAACTATTTCAATTTTTAAAAAAAAGCCCAAAAACCTATCGTGCCACCTTATGGTTAGGTGCAGAAAGTGAAACACTTGATATTGAAAAAGTGACCACAGTCCAAACACTAAGCCCTATTGCAACAGAAGTACTACAAACTATATTTACAACACTACATGGAGAGATCACATATCTACCACCTAAATATTCAGCAAAAAAGATTAATGGTAAACGTGCCTATGAACTTGCACGAGAGGGTCAAGAGGTTTTACTCAGATATATAACAAGTACTATTTATGATATCAAACTGATCCATTACAGACACCCTTTTATCACTTTTGAGATCACTATTTCAGAAGGTGGTTATATCCGAAGTATTGCACAAATCATATCTGACAAACTTCAAATGAAAGGTACGTTAAGTGCATTAGAGAGATTAAACGAGGGTGATTTTGTTTATCAAAAAGAGCAGATGTTAGATCCATTAAAGTATCTTAATTTAAAAGAAAACTTTTATCTGCAAGATCTTTCAGATATCGCACTGGGTAGAAAGTTAGCCTTAAAAGATCTTAAAATCAAAGAAGCAGGAAAATATTTTATAAAATTAGATAAAATGTTTTCCATACTTGAAATCAAGGATGATAAAGTAAGCTATCTTTTAAATGGAGTTAAATATGCTGATATTAGGTCGTAAAGAGGGTGAAGAAATTTTATTAGGAAGTGAAATCACTGTTAAAATTGTAGAAGTTTCAAAAGGTGTTGTTAAAGTAGGTATCGAAGCACCAAAGTCACTGGTCATCTTAAGAGGTGAGTTAAAAGAGCGAATCAAAGCCTCAAACCAAGAAGCCAATGCAAAAGTAGGTGAACAAGAACTGAAGGATCTCAGTAGGCTTTTACAAAAATGACGCAAAAAGCTTATGCAAAAGTCAATATCTTTCTTAAAATTGTCGGTACTAGAGATCATTATCATGAACTGATTTCACGTTTTATGCGTGTTGAAAATCTGTATGACACTATCACTTTTGAGAAAAAAATAACCCCTTCTAACAGCTTTGAACTGTTAGGAGATTTTGGATGTATTGTAGAGAAGAACACGATATACAAAGCGTATCAACAGTTACTTTTAACAACCCAAGAAGAGAAAATTAAAACATTTTTTAATACACACCGTATTTTAGTTTTAAAACAAATTCCTGAATTTGCTGGTTTAGGAGGTGGCAGCAGTGATGCAGCAGCTTTTTTAACGTTAACAAACAGGGTTTTGAACTTAGGATTAACAAAAGAAGAGCTTGCCTCTATCGGTACAAAAATTGGTGCAGATGTACCCTTTTTTATCTATAACTACCCAAGTGCAAATGTTAATGGCATAGGGGAAATTGTAAAACCATTTGATGAGACACCACTTAAACTTGAGACTATCACACCTAAAGTACAGTGTGATACAACTCAAGTCTATCAGAAATACCGATCAGACTATATACAGAAACAAGATAAGAATTTAGCACACACGCTCTCTACACTCTGTTCAAACGATATCTTGGGCCAATATAATACACAAACACTCAATGACCTATTTTCTCCGTGTATGGACCTCTATCAGGGGCTACACCCTTACCACCAAGAAGGATGGTTTTTTAGCGGTAGTGGCAGTACATTTTTTAGGATAAACAATGGGTAAAACAGTTGCAAGAAATAAAAAAGCATTTCATGACTATGAGATACTTGAGAAATTCGAATCAGGTATATCCTTAGTAGGGAGTGAAGTAAAGGCTATTCGAGAAGGTCGCGTTAATTTAAAAGATAGTTTTGTCAAAATTATAAAAGGAGAAGCATTCCTTTTTAATGCACATGTCTCCTATTTTTCTACAACAAACCCACACTATAAGCCTGATGAAAGACGAACAAGAAAACTTCTTTTACATAAAAAAGAAATTATAAAACTTGAAATGAAAGTAGCACAAGATGGACTCTCGATTGTACCAATTAGTATCTATTTCAATCATAAAAATATTGCTAAAGTACAAATTGCATTAGCAAAAGGTAAGAAGCTACATGATAAAAGAGAATCCTTGAAGAAAAAACAAGCCGAAAGGGAGACATCAGCAGCGATGAAAGGGTACTAAATAATAAGTACTGTAAAGTAAAGTAAGACCAAGGTCTATCACCTTGGCATACTTTAAAAGGTAGTTGTGATTACTTTTTAAGCTCTTTAATTCTTGCAGATTTACCTTTTCTCTCTCTTAGATAGAAAAGCTTAGATCTTCTTACACGTCCACGTCTTAGAACTGTAATACTTTCAATACTATCACTTAAGATTGGAAAAATTCTTTCAACACCAATGTTGTTTGCACCAATTTTTCTTACCATAAATGTTTCACCTGAACCTTGCCCACGTCTAGCGATACAAACACCTTCAAAATTTTGAACTCTTGTTTTATCACCTTCTTTAATTGTTACAGCAACTCTTAAAGTATCACCTGCTCTAAAGTCAGGGATATTTTTCCCTTCTGCTTGTTTTGCTTCAAAAGCTTCGATGTATTTATTTCTCATCAATTTACCTTATAGTTTTTTATTCTTTTTGTACAAATCTGGTCTAAAATAGTTTGTCTTTTGGCTTGAAAGCCTATTTTTTAAAGATTGGATATTACCATGATTACCCTTTAAGTAATCTTTAATTATCTCGGACCCTCTAAAATTATTTGGCTTTGTGAAAGCCGGTGCCTCTAATTGATTATCTTCATAACTCTCAACTACTAGAGAATCAGCATTTCCAAGTACGTCAGGTATGTTTCGACTAATTGCATCACACATACATAAACTTGGTAATTCACCCCCAGTAAGGATGTAATCACCTATAGAAAAAAGCTCATCAGCATAGTGCTCAATGATGCGTTCATCAATTCCTTCATATCTCCCATTTACAAATACAACATGTTCTTTTTGGGCTAATCTTTTTGCATCAATTTGCTTAAAAGGTTTACCTGCAGGTGTTGCAAAAATAAAATATGCATTTTGATCATTATCACGAATACTATCCAATGCCAAAGCGAGTGGTTCGGGCTTTAACAGTAATCCTGCACCACCTCCAGCTTGATAATCATCTACTTTTTTATGACGATCTTGTGCAAAGTCTCTAGGATTGATAAAATCAATACCTATATGTTTGTCACGCACAGCACGACTTAAAATTGAGTCTTCAAAATAGTGTCGTACTAAAGACTTAAAAAGCGTTACAAACGTAAATTGTAACGCCACTAAGAAGCCTCAAGTAGGGAGAGTCCCCCTTCTGTTTCAATACGTTTATTGTCAAGATCAAAACAACGAATATAGGCTTCTATATAGGGAATGTAAAACTTCTTACTATATTCATTATCAACCAATATTTGTGTCGTTTTAATCACAAGATAATCAACCGTACCAATGCGTTCAATCTCTTCAACTATACCCAAGAGTGTACTACTATCATAAACTGATACACCAATCATATCAAACCAAAAATACTCACCATCTTCTAAAGTACATTGTGCTCTAGTTTTTTCTACTGTTGTAAATAGTTTCTGGTTTGTAAGTTTTTGTGCATCTTCTCGGTTATTAAATCCAAGAAACTTCACCAGTGATTTTTGATGATTATAGGATTCAATTTCCACTGTATCACCATTCTTAAGATCAAACTGAGAACCTTTTTTAAACTGGCCCTCAAAGTCAGAATCTAAATAAAATTTAAGCTCACCTCTCAGACCTACAGCTTTACCAACTGTTGCTATCTGTAAAAGTTCATTGTTCATCATTAGATTTGATTGTCACTCTATAGGCTCTTCCCTCTTTAGCTTTACAACCTGAGATAATAGACTTTAGTGAACTGATCATTTTACCATCTTTACCGATTAGTTTACCTGTATCAACTTTATCAGCTCGAACAATGATTTCAGAAAATCCTTCATCGACATCTTCACGACTCACGCTAATCTCTTCTGGTTTATCAGCGATTAATTTAGCAAATTCAAGTATGAATTGATCAGCCATTACTTACCAGTGATTCTCTTTACACGATCACTCATTTTAGCACCTACACTTGTCCAGTATGCTAAACGCTCTTCATCAAACTTGATTACTTCAGGCTCTGTCATTGGGTTATAGTAACCAATTGACTCAATCCATCCACTATCACGTCTTTTTCTACTATCTGTTACAACGATTCTATAAAAAGGTTTTTTCTTTCTACCCATTCTTGTTAATCTAACAACTGTTGCCATTAATTCTCCTAAAATATTATTATTATTTTTATTTACATAAAATAAGCTAAGCCTATTTTACTACGCTAACACTATGTTTTCCTCAGAGGAAAGCTTACACGTAGATAAACCACGCTTACGGCTTAGCAATCATGACCCTAAATCATCACTACTAAACCGTAAATTGATCTACTATCTTGGTATTTGCATCCTATCTTGTTGAGCCATCATACTCTCAAGGTCTTTCATACCATTCTTTCCAGAAAACTTTTTTGCCATCTTAGCAGCGTTTTTAAACTGCTTTAAAAAACGGTTCACTTCCATCTGAGAAAGTCCCGCACCTTGAGCAATTCGCTTTTTACGTGCATTGTTCAAAAGGTCTGGCATTTCACGCTCTTTTTTTGTCATTGAACTAATCATTGCTTTGATCTTTCCAACTTCTGAGTTATTCTCAAGATCCATGTCCCCAAGCTTACTCGCCATACCAGACATGCCCGGAATCATACCAACAAGTGACTTTAAGTTTCCAAGCTTTTTCATACTCTCCATTTGATCTAAAAAGTCATTAAAGTTAAATTGGCCTTTTTTGATCTTAGAAGTTAATTTTTTAGCTTGTTTCTCATCTATGACATCTGCTGTTTTTTCAGCCAATGAGATAAGATCACCCTCACCCATCAGACGATTGACAATCCGATCAGGTAAAAATGGTTCTATATCACCTACCTTTTCACCCATACCAATAAATCGCAGTGGAATACCAATCTGTTTTGCAATTCCCAAAGCAACACCACCTTTAGAATCACCATCATACTTAGTCAATATCACACCACTGATATTCATCTGTTCATTAAATGTTGAAGCACTTCTTACAGCATCTTGGCCTGTCAATGAATCAGCTACATAAAAAACTTCATCAGGATCAAGTGTCTTTTTAACGTCCCCAAGCTCCTCCATCAACTCTTCATCAATTGCAAGTCGACCTGCTGTATCAACTATTAAAACGTCATAAAGTCCTTCATTTGCTTTGTTTAATGCCTCTTTTGCAATTTTAACAGGATTTTTTTCACTATCATTAAAATAGAGGTCAATCTCATTTTGAGTACAAAGCTGTTTAAGTTGCTCTACCGCTGCGAGTCTTTGAAGATCACAAGCTGCAACCAAAACTTTTTTCTTTTTACCCTTTAAATGATTTGCAAGTTTAACAGTTGTGGTAGTTTTACCAGATCCTTGCAAACCACACATTAATGCAACAGTCGGCGGCTTTGAGGCATAGACAAAACCCTGATTCCCCGGAGCAGTAAGAATCTGTGTCAGATTCTCTTTCATTGATCTTAAAAAACTCTCTTTTCCAATACCTGATTGTTTGGTTTCAAGCTCAATAGTACGGATAAGATCTTTGACCACCTTATGGTGTACGTCTGCTTTAAGCAAAGACTTTTTAAGAGTATCAAGTGCTTTTTTAAGTGACTTTTCATCATCTGCAAATCGTACTTTATTTATCGCTGATTTAAACGAGTCTGTTAACACATCAAACACTGATTTCTCCTAAAATTTTAATACTATGTGGTCTAAAAAAGTTGAGTATAATACACAAAGATTGCTTTAAGTTTTATAAAAAACCGATATAAACCTAAAATATAGAGGTATCAGAGCTTAATAACCCACCATATGTTATGATATCAGTGATTCAAAAAAGGAAATACCCAAAGTACAATGATCTCTAAAAAACTTTTACAATTATTACTTTTTTTGAGCATAATTTTAATTTTTTCTTCTTGTACACCTAAAAATAACTCCGATCTCCCCCAATCAATACCAACACATCAACTTCTAATCACCAATCAAGAGCTTCAAGATATTAAAGATGAAATCATCTTAAACTGTTCAGCACATGAATTGGCAGATAGTATTAAAATAGAAAATAACCCTATCCTTGTTAAACTACAAACACACTATCTTTTTGTTGATCTCAATAACCTTCATGATTTTAAACCTGCCTCTTATCTCTTAACACAACAGGCAAAAGATAAACTTGCGTGTATTATACCTATATTATATGCACATGAAACACTTTATATACATATTACTGGTCATACTGATACAAGTGGTAATCCCAAGAAAAATCAACACCTCTCCGATAATCGAGCTATCACAGTTGCTGAAAAATTATATCAATCTAATATCCCACATGAGATCTTTGTAAAAGGTTGTGCGGATAAGAAACCTAGACTCAGTGCTATATTTGGTGATGATGCTTCATCAAACAGAAGAGTTGAAATTTATATATATGAAAACAAATCTTATCTCCTAGACCACTGCCAATAAAAAATTAAACTATTTATACAATTTAAGTAATGTTGGCTATAATCAAAGAAAAAGCAGGAGATTAATGCTATGAATAAATCACTATTTATCAAAAAAACTGTTTCACTTGTTGCTCTTGTAGCACTATTAGGTGGCTGTGCACAAACTGCACAACAAACTAATGTAGGTGATAAAACAAAATCTGGTGCTGCCATCGGTGCAGCTGCGGGTGCAATTTTAGGTAATATAATTGGTAAGGATACAAAAGGAACACTCATTGGTGCTACTTTAGGTACAGCAATCGGTGGAGCAATCGGTTATAACATGGATAAACAAGCCGCAGAAATTGCAAAATCTTTGGAGACAGAAGTCAATACTTCACCAAATGCTGAAGCAACTAGTGATGAAGATATCATCGTAACTAAAAATGATCGTTTTGTAAAAATCACATTTAGAGATAAGATGATGTTCCCAACAAACTCAGCAGTCCTCACCCCCGCAGCACGCTATAAGATTGATAAACTCATTGGTGTACTACAAAACTATCCGCAAACTATTTTACAAGTTGTAGGACATACAGACAATAGAGGGACCCATGCTTATAATCAAAACCTTTCGGTTGAACGTGCAAGAGGTGTTGCTAATCTTATCGTTTCAAGTGGTATCCAAAATCCCGTTTATGAAAAAGGGTGCTCTTTTGATAAACCAGTTGCACCAAATACCTCTTCAGCTAATATGGATTTAAATAGAAGAGTAGAGGTTTTTCTCTATCCAAACCAAGACTTTGTAGTTAATCAATGTATTTAAGGTGCAACAAAGGTAAAAATATTTATAATGTTTTTAGTTTAAGTTAAATTTAATTTAATAGAAAAAATGAAGAAGGAGAAAAAATGAAGAATTTGTTTATAGGTTCGCTTGTATTGGCGTCTATCATTTTTGCTGGTTGTGAAGATGGAGCATGTTGTAATGGTACAACATTAGAAGAGAATAGAATTGATGAAAGAGGAAATGTAACACCTATCGCTAACTTTACAGATATTGCCATCGTCTCTTCAGGTTCAGATTGTACATTTAGTGCAAATGGATCTTCAAGTACAGATAGTGACGGTAATGTAAATAGTTACGAATGGACTATTGATGGTACAACCGTATCCACAGCAGCCAATCCTATCAATATTACAGTGCCATGTTCAACAGAAGACCAAAGGGTATGTTTAACAGTGACTGATGATGATAATGCATCAAGTTTAGAGAAATGTACACTTATAGAAGTTACAGGTACAGACCCGCAACCTGAACCTGAAACAAGTTTAATTCCACCAGAAGCGATTATCACATTTAGTGAGAACGTTGGTGATTCAGTAGCTTCACATACCTTTAGCTGTGAAACTAGCTATGATAAAGATGCTATCGATACTGATAATTCGCCAGAAAATGATCCGCAAGTCGTTGCTTGTCACTGGGAAGTCTTTAAAACCCAAGCTGATGGCACATATACAACACCACACCCTCAAGATGGTATGACAAAATGGATAAACACTTCTGATGACTTTACAGCACTGCATGTCACACTTACAGTCACAGATGATGATGGTCAAACAACAACAGTAACAAACAGTTACGCACTACCAGAAGATCTTAATTAAACACTATTGCTATGGCATCAAATGCCATAGTATAAAGTCTTTAAAAAGTAATCCATTACTAATATAGTTCATACTATAATAGTCTTATGAAAATAGCTATTGTAAAACTCTCCGCACTTGGTGATATCATTCATACCTCATTTATTTTACAGTTTATAAAGTCTTCTATTCCTGAATCAGAAATTGATTGGATCGTAGAAAAGGGATTTGCACAGATTCTTGACCATCATCCAGATATTGATACAGTACACACTGTCAATTTAAAAGCAATTAAAAGCAACCCTCTACATCTTATTAGTGAAATTAAACAAATTCGCCAATATGCTATGAAACAATATGATCTTGTGATTGATCTACAAGGACTTATGAAATCTGCAATCGTCTCCACACTACTTGGTAAAAAAGTTGTAGGTTTTGATGAGCGCTCCATTCGTGAAAAGATAGCAACCCTATTTTATAGTGATAGCTATACCATCCCATATGACCTCAACACCATTGATAGGTATCGCCTTTTAGTTGCAAAAGCGCTCAATATTTCACTTGAAAAAAAAGATGTTGAGGCAAAAAAAGTAGCACTATTTTATCAAGAGAGTGATACTGAATTTATAAAACCTTATCTATCGAAAACATTACCTAATGTCATTTTTATCATTGGTGCAAATTGGCCAAGTAGAATTTATCCAAAAGAGAAACTCATCACCATAGCAAATAGCCTTGATGCAAATATCCTGATCCCCTTTGGAAATGAAGAAGAGAAGGAAAATGCGCTATTTATAGCAGCAAATGTACCCCATGCACAGATACTACCCAAAATTGATCTCAATAAACTCAAAGCACTTATTTCACAATCTAACCTAGTCATCGGCAATGATACTGGACCTACTTATATAGCATGGGCAAACAATATACCCTCCATCACACTTTTTGGGCCAACACCCCCTACACGTATCTATTCAAGTAAAATACATGTTTTACTTAAATCTACCTCTAGCGTTAACCCTTTTAAACTGGATAAAGAGGACTACTCTATTCAAGAGATTAGTGAGACAAAAATCATAGAGATAGCACAAGATTTACTGGGACACTATGCACGCACCTAAAGAGATTTTTGTCTGGGACCACTACTCAGATCAGCCCTATCCGATTAAAGATAAAAAGGCAAAAAAACGTATTCAAAAATATCTAATTTGGGATAGTCTAAAGATGCTTATCACTGATCTTGTTATGTTACCCTTCATTTCTATACGTTATTTTCTACCGATGAAGCAAGCAACAGTTACTACCAAAGAGTTTTTTGCTCTGGGTATCAATGTAGATAAAGAGCCTGAAATCACATCAGTATTAGTAAAAGAGCTGGGTGTTCAAAGACTTATTATTAGAGTTCCTTTAGCCGATAGCAATAATATTAAAATTTACAAAAATTTTATTGATCAATTTTCAGAGTATGATATTTTAGTCAATATTATTCAAGATAGAGAGCATATTGAAAACCCTGTACTTTTAAAAAAAGCTATTACAATGCTATTTGAAACACTAAATATCAATGAATACCAAGTAGGGCATGTGATAAATCGTAAAAAATGGGGCTTTTTTACCGTAGATGAGTATCTAGACTTTTACCACATTGTTCAAAAAATACGAGATACTAAATTTCCACACATTAAGCTAATAGGATCATCAGTGATCGACTTTGAGTACCACTATACAATACGTACACTTTTTCACTTTACAAAACTCAAATATGATACCTTTAGTACCCTACTCTATGTGGATAGACGAGGTTCACCTGAAAACAGACAAATCGGACTAGACCTCATAAAAAAGATTAAACTACTTACCGCAATCATTGCTCTAAGTCCAAAGAGTAATAATCGTCTCTATATCACTGAAACAAATTGGCCTATTTCAAACACAGCTCCTTATGCACCAACCAGCGAAAAAGAGTGTGTAGATTTAGATAGTTATGCACTTTTTATGGTGCAATACTATTTAATGGCACTTAGCACAGGTATGGTAGAGCGTGTCTATTGGCATCAATTAATTGCTCCAGGGTATGGATTAGTTGATAATCGAAGTGAAATTAAAAAATACCCTGCATATGAAGCTTATAAAACAATGGTTATGTTACTCAAAGATGCTACACTAAACACATTTGATTTTACAAGTGATATTAAATATATGCAATTTAAAAGTGATACAATTATTGAAGTCTTTTGGTCCACTCATAGAGTATTGAAAAAGCCAGATTTTGGTAAAATAGTGAATATATATGGCCATAGTTATAAAAATGAAAACTTTATGTATGTGCTAAAATAAGGAAAAAACGTTGCCCACTAAAACTGTACTCACTTATGGCACATTTGATATGTTTCATATTGGACACTTAAAACTACTAGAAAGGTTACATAAGTTAGGCGATAAATTAATAGTCGCTGTATCAACAGATGATTTTAATGACCTAAAAGGTAAAAAAACCATCATTCCTTATGATCAAAGAGCGGCTATTGTAAAAGCCATACAATATGTTGATATGGTCATTCCCGAAGAGAGATGGGAGCAAAAAGTAGAAGATATTAAAAAGTATAATGTAGATATTTTTGCTATGGGACATGATTGGGAAGGAAAGTTTGACTCTCTGCAAGAGCTCTGTGAAGTGGTATATCTACCACGTACCTCAGGAATATCTACGACAGATATCAAACAACAACTCAATAAAATATCGGAAATCAATATACAAGACCTTAATAGAGCTTTTGAAATTTTAAAAAGATTAAAAAGTGACTTTGAATAAGCAACTCAAAGATCCACAAGATCTATTAAACTACCTTGCAATTGCTTATGCCTTTTTCTTACCTATTTCACGAGCAGGAATTGTGCTATTTAGTGGACTTATTATTATCACTTGGTTATTTAAACCTACAATCAAAGACGATATTAAATACTTTTTACACCATAAATTCATGATTGTTTTTTTACTATTTCTTCTTTTAACCACACTAGGACTCCTATGGTCATCTAATTTAGAAGAAGGGATAAATTACGCTAAACGCTACTGGTACTATTTACCTATGTTCATTTTAGCACTCAATTTATACAAAGATACAATTCCTAAACTTATCTCCGCATTTTTAATTAGTATGCTTATTAGTGAAATTCTTTCTTATGGTATGTATTTTAATCTCCTAGAGATTAATAACTCTAGCACACCATTTCCAACACCTTTTATGCACCATATACAATACTCTTTATTTATCGTTTTTACAGCACTTTTTTTACTCAATAAAATATATTATGAACAAAGATTCAACTATAAAATTATTTATGGTCTCTTTTTTATCACTGTCACATTCAATATTTTTATTAATGGTGGACGTACAGGGTATATAACTTTTTTCATTACACTTTTTATAGTTGCATTTTTAAATATGCAAAATAGGATCAAAGCACTACTCATCACATCATTGATTATATTTGCTACTTTAGGCACTGCGTATTACGCTAGTGATACTTTTCAACAACGTATCCATGACTCCAAAGAAGAGCTTGCCCAAATTGAACAACAAAAATACCATACATCTGTGGGACAACGCTTAGTGATGTATAAAATGGGTGCTGAGATCATCAAAGAGTATCCTATATTAGGTACGGGCACAGGTGAAGAGATGGATGTTTTAAAAAGCCATATAGATACCTACTACCCAAATTGGACGATGATCAAAGAAAGACGACACTTTCATAATGTTTTTTTACATACTGGTGTACAACTTGGTCTTCTTGGTCTTTTACTACAACTCCTCATCTTTTACTATCTACTCACACTAAAGATAGAAGATCACTATTTCCGTAATATCAAATATATTTTTGTCACTATTTACATGTTTGGCTGTTTCTCAGGGAATATGTTTCACCAACAATTTACAATGGCACTATTTGCATTATTTGCAGGGATTTTACTCGCAATCCATAAAGAGGAGAACAGATTGGCATGAGAATCTACTTTTATGTCGCTTATCCATACTATTTTCCACACTTCTTACCTATTAGTAGTGTTTTCTCTAAGTATGGACATGAAGTGATTTATATCTTATCTGAAGCGCAAAATTCATCTAACATGGAGATGATCGCCAAAGAAAACCAACTTACTTATCTGTTTGGGACTATACATCTTTTTGACCAAAAAGCTGATGCCATCTTTTTTGCAAACCCCTTTGAAGAAGCGGCCAAACTCGATGCTTTAACAATTTTCCTAGAACATGGGATTGGTACCAAATCAACCTCTTTTTATCATGCTATAGAATACTTTGATATCTATTTGGTTGAAGGGATACAAAAGTATGAGAGACTAAAAACACTCTATCCGCAATACGAAAATAAACTTGCAAAAGTAGGTTTCTCAAAATTTGATCCTATTATCAATAGCTCAAAAGCAGATAAAAAAATCCTTTTTGACAAATATAAACTTGATCCCAATAAAAAAACTATTCTTTATGCTCCTACTTTTTTCCCCTCCTCTATTGAAAAAATGCATGATAGTTTTCCCGAAGCATTTAGTGACTGTAACATCCTTGTCAAACCTCACTATCTCACTTATGAACGTAAAAAGTATAAAAAGCAATTAAAAAAATTTCAAAAATGGGAAAAATATTCAAACTGTACAATTTTACCGTTAAGTGAATATAACCTTGTCCCATTTTTAACACTTTCAGATATTATGATTAGTGATGAGAGCTCCGCAATGTTTGAGTTTGCTGCACTAAATAAACCAGTTATCTCTAATAGATACTTTAAACTGAGACTCTCTTACTATCTTATGCCTAAAAAACTAACCAAACGTATTGATAAAAGTAAAGAGTATTATCGAAGTATCTTAGATAATGCTCACACCTATAAAGAGACCCTCCAATATACAAAAGAAGCACTACAAACACCTCAAAAACTTGAAGCAAAAAGATTGGCATTTAGCCAAGATCTTTGTGGAAAGATTGATGGAAACGTCTCTGAACGAATCTATAACTTGGTAAAAAACAGATGAAATATACAATCGCAGAACAGCATACTGATAAAACTGCTTTTATTCTTGAGATCAAAAACTATTTTGAGAATTCAGAACACTCCATACATAAAGCTAGAAATGAGATCAAGATCATAGAGTATTCAGGGGTTAACTATGTTGTCAAATCTTTTAAAAAACCTCATATGATTAATCAAATAGCCTATACATTTTTTCGTGACTCAAAAGCAAAAAGATCTTTTACTAATGCCCTTAAAATCAAAATGTTTACCCCTGATCCTATAGGATATATAGAGTTTTTCAAACATGGTTTATTGGAGAGTAGCTACTACATCTCTGCTTATTTTGATTATGATTTTACCATACGTGAACCATTACAAGATCAAAATTTTCCAGATAGAGAGAGCATTTTTAAAGCGTTAGCTCACTTTACGTATACACTTCACGATCAAAACATTGTTCATAAAGATTATTCACCAGGTAATATTCTTATTCAAAAGAAACCAGATGGTTATCAATATACTCTGGTCGATATTAATCGTATGTATTTTAAAAAGTTTTCTATATCAGATCGTATGAAAAACTTCGCAAAACTTGGTGCATCTAAAGAAGATTTAAGGATCATTATTGAGGAATATGTAAAAACACTCAAAGAGAATTTCTCGATACTCTATCAAGAAGCAGTTTACTACTCAGATAAACATCAAACGAGATTAACATATAAAAGATTTTTTAAAAAATTGAAAAAAAAGGTCTTAAAGTGAAAGCAACTGTTATTGTAGCGATCTACAAAGATATCGAAGCATTAAATCTAATTTTAAATGCGTTACTAAATCAAACATATACTGGAGATTATGAAGTCATTATTGCTGAAGATGGATCTGATGCTGATGTGAAAGCTTTTATGAAAAGCTTATCGACCTCTCAAGTTTTACATACCACACAAAAAGATGAAGGGTGGCAAAAAAACAAATCTATCAATAATGCACTAAAAATTGCAAAAGGTGAACTAATTATATTTTTAGATGGTGACTGTATTCCTTATAGTAATTTTATAGAAAACTATCTACAATTTGCTACACCAAAAACAGTTCTAGCAGGAAGAAGAGTTGAACTTGGTCCACAATACTCCTATGCATTGAGAGAAAAAGAGATTGATGCACTTGATATTGAGAATAACTATTTTAAGTATTATTTTAATTTAAAAAAAGATAACACGAGACGCTATGAAGTAGGTATCAAATTAAATAAT
>JAHZKW010000163.1 GCA_022600175.1 Campylobacterota bacterium | reverse complement strand
CAAAAAGGGTAAAAAATTTACATATTAACCTAAGCACTCATTAGCTGTTTAGCACTTTGTACTTTGATTGTAGATTCTAAAGGTTGATAGAAGTAATATCCTTGAAACTCGTCAATACCCAACTCTTTAGTCTTTTCGAAAATAGCCTCATTTTCAATAAATTCAGCCACCGTTGTAATCCCTAAATCGTGAGCAAAAATTGAGATCGCTTTGACAATGAGATATTGATTCATGTTCGTATCAATCTCTTTGATCAATGATCCATCAATCTTTAAAAAATCAGGTTTAAGCTCAATAATATTTGCAAAGTTAGAATATCCACTCCCAAAATCATCAATAGCAATCTTAACACCCATGGCTCTTACATCCTTAATAAATTGCTTGATGGTATTAAAATCTTCTATCGCTTCGCTCTCTGTGATTTCAAAGACAATTTGCTCAGGTTTTTTACAAGATGATATCTGCTCTTTGATAAACTTGACTGTCTCTTGATTGACAAAATCTTGAGCCGATAAATTGATAGACATCTTTGTATCTAAAGACTCTACCTCCTTTAACGCCTGTCGTATCACACTTTTTGTCAATGCAGGATAGAGCTTTGCCTTCATCGCAATATCAAGAAAAAAGTATGGAGAAATAATCTTTCGTTCACTTTTTTCATATTTGATCATTCTAACCAGTGCTTCATATTTTACAATCTTCCCTGTTTTATCAACAATAGGTTGATAAAAAGGTACAACCCTATCCTCATCTAACGCTTTTTTTAACTCTTTTCGCCAATAGATATTTTTTGCAATTTTTTCTGTATCATCTAAACTATTTTGATAAAAAACAAAATCTTGTTTATTAAGTTCTGCTAGAGAGAGTGCTTTTTGGGCTTTTTTCAATACCCCAGTTTGACTCACAGCATAACCAATCGTAAAATTGACATCAACATCTGTCTTCTCACGCATCAGATGGTAACTATTGCCTAAATATTGCTGAACGTCCCGTAATATCACCAATGCTTCTTCATAATCCTCAGCTAAATACGCCTCTCGTATCAAAATAGCAAACCTACCTGACTCCAAACGATAAAGAGAGAGTCCTTTTCTTGCTTTCTTCAACTTGAGTAAATTTTTAGAAACTTCTAAAATAATTGTATCCCCTGCTTGATCTCCATAGAGTTCATTGACCACTTTTAAATCTTCTATCTTAATGATAAAAATTGCATGATGTTCAAAGCATTTACTTAACTTACTCAATCGCTCTTTTAATGATTGCTTATTTTTTAACATGGTTTGCGTATCTAGCAGAAGTTGTTGTTTTAATAATCTATTATTTTTACGCAAAATAATATTTTTCTCTGAAATAGTTTTTTGATAACTTGTAAATATCTTTTGAATAGCACGAGAGAGAAACTTGCTAAAGAAAAAAGCCAATAAAATAATAATCATTGAAATTGTAGCGATTAGATAACTCTCTTCACGTACCTTTTGACTCATCAAAACTCTTTTTTGATTCATAATCGTCTCAATATTTGATAAAAAGATCTCAGAAGTCACAATCCAATTAAATTTTGAAAATATTTTATAGGTCGTGATCTGCCCTAATCCATTGAAATTAGAGTGAAAAGTATCTTTGCTATTTTGAATACTGCTTTGAAACTGTTTATAATAGTCTCGCTTATACGCTGTACTATTTTTATTATTATGGTTAAATGACGAAGCAAGGATATTTGTAAATGCATCATCTTCAAAAAGTGCATTTAACTCATAAATAGTAATATTAATACTTTGTTGTAAACCAATACTATCAATATAATGCAATATCTTTTTTTGCGCACTTTCATCTATCCTATTTAGTGAAATCGCTTGAATGATGGTCCAATCAAAATACTCTAGCTCTGTAGCATACGCAAGCATTTTTTCTTTTGAACCATCTTTATTACGCATCGTATAAAGAAAATAACCACTATTTTTAAGTGCTGAACTTACTTTAGACTTAAACATCTTTAACGACTTAAAACTTGTACTCTCTAAAAGTAGTCTACTCTTTTCACTCACATCATAGCTATTTAATACAAGTTTTGCACCATCTGTTTGATAATTTTCAATTAGTAAAAGCTGTTGAGGATTGTCATAGGCATCGTGTTTGAGATTGTTAAGAATCAATTGCTGCACATGTTTTGGATCATCAAAATACTTATTTTCCTCTATCAACATATAAGTACTCTTTAAAATTTTATATGTCTCGTTTTTAAGTTTTTGTTTAAACTCAATTTTCTCTTTACCTACACTCTCCTCGATGATGGTCAGGATACGATTGATTTGATCATGTGATGCTAATTTTGATTTTTCCAATTGCTGGTTATAGAGTTGTTGCTCCTCTTCTTCAAGTAACATATAATTTTTATAAGTAGTAACCGCAAGTATTGAAATCGAA
This sequence comes from Campylobacterota bacterium, assembly GCA_022600175.1. Lineage (GTDB taxonomy): Bacteria > Campylobacterota > Campylobacteria > Campylobacterales > QNZT01 > SZUA-1433. The sequence goes on along the minus strand of JAHZKW010000163.1, from coordinate 518 downwards.
GCGATAATAACAAAAATAACAGGTAAAAAATGTGTCAATAACTTTATTTTTCTCTCACGAGTTTGCACAGTTTACTGCCTTTCTAAAAGATCATATGCTAGTATCGACATAACAAATTATATTTTTACTAAAATAAGGAGTCCATTTTGAAACCAAAAGCGACCCTCTATTATGATGGTGAATGTCCTTTCTGTAGGTATTACAGCAATTTTGTAGATCTGAGAAAAGAGATCGATATCACACTCAAAAATGCACGTGAAAACTTACATGATTTAAAAGCTTTTAAGCACTGTAATATTCATGAAGGGATGATTATTGTAGATGCCTTTGGAGCATGTTATCAAGGGGTTGAAGCACTCCATTGGATTGATAATCATTTAGAAGATAAGAGCACTTCTATCACTTTGCATCATCTTTTTATTTCAAATAGATCTATTGCCTCGTATCTTTATAAAGCTATTAGGCTATTACGAGTTTTACTTTTAAAAATGATGGGGAAAAAAGTTAATTTTTAAAAT
>JAHZKW010000162.1 GCA_022600175.1 Campylobacterota bacterium | reverse complement strand
TCCGTGCTTGCATTCCACGCGAGATTTGGCCATCCATTCCTTCCATCCACTCAGCTGCGCAGCTGCGCCTCCTGACCTTCGCCCCACCCAATACCACCACCAAATTTACTCAGTAGTGCCATCTCTTTATACCCATCAAAAATACCTTCGATATTATCTGGTGTACTTCCGATGTAACATGAACTTAGCTGGTGTCTAGGCGTTCTTGCATTTGAAAGCGTTGGTGTTGCTAGCATCACTTCAAATTTGGAAATAAGATCATAAAACTTCTTTGCCCAATCTTGCGGATTGAACTCATTTTGTGCTAAGAACATTGCAATAGCCATAAACATGTGCTGTGGCAATTCTATTGGAGCACCTTGTTTGTTTTTTAAAAGGTATCTATCATAAAGTGTTCTAACACCTAAGTAGTTAAATTGCATATCACGGCTTGGATCGATATAGGCATCTAGGTCATCTAGATCATACTTCTCTTTGAGACCTCGTACGATGCGTCCTGATTCTTCACCCCTTTTAAAATACTCTTCAAGTTTACAGTAGCCTGTAAATCCACTCACCTTATGATAAAGATCATAGAGAAAAAGTCTTGCTGCAACAAAAGTCCAGTCAGGTCTGTCAACATCAATCTTATCAACAGCTGTTTTGATCAGTGTTAGTTGAATTTCTTCTGTACTGATCTTATCACGAAATTGAATATGTGCATCAAGTTCGAGCTCACTTTGGCTTACGTTCTCAAGACCATCTACGGCCTCACATGTATATTTTTGAATCTTTGTAATGTCTAGCGGTTCAATCCGTCCATTTCTTTTGGTTACGGTTAACATTTTGCTTGTCATTCTGAGAATACCCTTTTAAAAATATTATCTACATTCTTGGTATAATAAGCGTAATCAAAACAATCTCTGATCGCTTCTTCACTTAGTTTTTCTCTGAGTTCATCATCCCCAAGTAGATGTTGAAGGTAGAGGCTTTCACCCTCTTTGTTGAGTGCTGATTTTCCTTGTTGTAGATCTCCCCATACTTTCATTGCATTGCGTTGTACGATCTTATATGCATCTTCACGAGAGACATCTTTTTTTGGAAGTTCTAAAAGTACACGTTGTGAAAATACCAGTCCACCTGTAAGGTTTAAGTTTTTCATCATGTTCTCTGGATAGACAACCAATTTGTCAATAACTGAATTTAGACGATGTAACATAAAATCTGTAGTGATAAAACCATCTGGCAATATAAATCGTTCTACTGATGAGTGTGAAATATCTCTCTCATGCCATAGTGCAACGTTTTCCATTGCAGGCATTGCATAACTTCTTATCATACGGCAAAGCCCAGTGATATTTTCAGTGAGAACAGGGTTTCGCTTATGTGGCATTGCAGAGCTTCCCTTTTGCCCTTTGGCAAAAAACTCTTCTGCTTCATACACTTCTGTTCTTTGGTAGTGTCTGACTGCTACAGCAATTTTCTCACAAGTTGACGCTAAAAGTGCCAATGCATTCATAAGGTTTGCATAGCGATCTCTTTGGATCACTTGGTTGGAAACAGGTGCAGGTTTAAGTCCTAAATCTTCACAGACATACTCTTCAAGCTCCATTGGTGCATGTGCAAAGTTACCCATAGCACCACTGATCTGTCCTACTGAGATCACTTCCATAGTTTGCTCTAAGTTATCAAGACTACGTTTCATTTCATCGTACCAGATCGCAAGCACAAGTCCAAAAGTGATTGGTTCACCATGAATACCATGGCTTCTACCCACCATGAGTGTCATTTTGTGTTCTTCTGCTCTTTTCTTGAGTGAACCCATTACCATTTTGACATCTTTTATGATAAGTTTGAGTGAATCTTTCATTTGAAGTGCAACAGCAGTGTCAATACAATCTGAACTTGTCATACCGTAGTGAACCCATCTACTCTCATCGCCTAGAGAGTCAGCAACGCTAGTTAAAAAAGCGATAACGTCATGTTTTGTTACTTTTTCAATTTCATCTATTCGTTCTACACTAAATGTAGCATTGTCAACAATCTTTTGACAATCTTCATCTGGCACAAGTCCTAATTTATTCCAAGCCTTTACCGCTGATTTTTCTACTTCTAACCATGCATCATATTTTGCTTGCATTGACCACTTGTTTTTCATCTCATCGCGTGCATATCTTTCGATCATCTCGGGGGAAACCTTTTTGAATAGTTTTAAAATTAAATTAAATTTTGAGATAATTTAATGTTTTTTATATATTTAAGATTTTAACGAACACGTTTTTAAACAGTGGTTAAAGAAGGTTTAAATTTGTCCTATAAAATAAAGAAGTTTCATGCTCAAAGAAAAGTTAAAGCTTTCAAGTTTTTGATTGATAATTTTAGCTTATCAATGAGAGAAGCACAACGATGGATTGATAAGAAAAGATTATATCTTAACGGTGATGTAGTGATTAGTAAAACACTCTTGCTTGAAGGTGATGTGAGTGTGATTGTCTTTGAACCTGTAAGTTTTGGTTTGAAGCCCACTTTTGAGACTGAAAGCTTTGCGCTTTTTGATAAGCCTTCAGGGGTATTGGTACATCCTAAAAATAGACATACAGAATATTCTTTAACACATGAAGCAAAGTATCTTTATGGAAGTGATGCAAATATTACGCATAGGATTGATAAAGAGACAAGTGGATTGGTGATAGTAGCTAAAAATAAAAAAGCTGAAATTGAAATCAAAAAAGCTTTTGAAAACCGTCAAGTTGCTAAAGGATATATGGCTTTGGTACAAGGACATATGAGCAAAGAAATTTTGATTGATGCTCCTATCGCTAAAAATCGCGAGTTTGATGATATTAAGCTCAAAGTTCAAATCAACGATGGAGGCAAGCCATCTCAGACGCTTATTACTCCTATTCAATATTTTCCAAAACTAAATCAAACGCTTGTTGAGGCAAAACCTCTCACAGGTAGACAACATCAGATACGTGTGCATTTGTTTCACGTGAAACACCCTATCGTTGGTGATCCGATTTATGGTGTAAACTTTGAAACAGCAAATAGATATCTTAATGGCTTCATGAGTGAAGAAGAGCGTAGAGAAAAAACAGGTGCATTACGTTTAATGTTACATGCACGATGGATTGAGTTTACTTATATAAAAAGATATAAACTCTATTCACAAAAAGATATCATGAAAGAGTTTGAGATTAGAGATAAAGATTAATCTTTATCAAAAAAGACTGCTTTGATGATACCACCAACACCAACGATGAAAACAATAGATATAAATACAATTTGAAAGATATCAAGCCAATTCATTGTTTAATTCTCCTTTTGTCTTCTCTTTGAGCTGTCCGCAAGCAGCGCTGATATCAAGACCTTTTGATTGACGGATTGTGCATATTACCCCATGATCATTTAGATATGCTTTAAAAGCTTGCATATCTTTTTCATTTGGTCTTTGAAATGGAGAATTTTGATATGGGTTAAAGTAGATCAGGTTGACTTTTGCTTTGATCCCATGTAAAAGCTTAACAAGTTTTTTTGCACTTTTAAGATCATCGTTGAGTCCTTGCATTACTAAGTATTCAAACATGACACGTTTTCTTGCATCAATTGGAAAGTTTTTGACTGCATTGATAACGGACTCAATATTATATGCTTTGTTGATTGGCATAAGTTTTTCACGAAGCTCATCATCAACAGCATGTAAAGAGATTGCAAGTAAGATACCAAGATCCATTCGACCAAGCTTTTCAATTTGAGAACTTAATCCACTTGTTGAAATGGTTTGTCGTCTTGCACCAATTGCAAGTCCTTCATCATCTTTAAATATCTCTATTGCTTTTGTTACATTATTGATGTTATCAAGAGGTTCACCCATACCCATATAAACAATATTAACACGTCGGTTTTGTGCAATGTTATTGAGTTTTTTAAGCATCAAGACTTGTGCCACAATTTCTCCTGGTGTAAGATTTCTTTTAAAACCCTCTTTTGCTGTGAGACAAAATGCACAACCTATTTTACATCCCACTTGACTAGAGACACAGATAGAGTACTTTGTCTCATGTATTGTTTTCCCCTCTTCGTTAAACTTCTCTTTTTTCATTGGTAGTAAGACAGCTTCCATTGTATAACCATCATGGAGTTTAAAAAGATATTTTTTACTACCATCACTGCTCTCTTCCACTCGAACTACCTCTAATGGATTTAATCGATAGTTTTCACTTAATTTCGATTTGATATCTTTTGGAATATTTTTCATATCATCAAAAGAGTCTGCATACTTTTGATAGATCCAGTGATAAATCTGTTTTGCACGAAAAGAGGGTTTAATAATCTCTGATAACTCCTCTTTTGTCAAGTCTAAAATAGTTGGTTTCATGATTTAAGTTCTTTATATTTTTCTAGCAGATATGCTGTTAAAATCTCTTTCGCTTTGGTGTGATTTTTGATAAAAGTATCATGTGCGTTGCTATTACAAAAGTTTGTAACCACAAAAATACCTAGTACAGGTATTTCAAACTCTTGGGCAATTTTGAGTACAGAAAAGAACTCCATATTTTCAAGTTCAATATGGTGTTTACGGTAAAATTTTGAGAGATTTTCATCTGTTGTGATGTAATTACTGGAGTTAACAATACAATTTGTTTCACGTGAAACATCAGTTTTCTCATGATGATATGCTTCTATGACATTATCAATGGGCGTGTAAGATCCACCAGTTAAAAATGAGTTTTCAATATTTGCTCCTATAGAGGATTCAACAACGTCAAAAATTTCGTACTTACCATAACTTCCAGCACTACCGATAAAGATCAAGAACTCTGGTTTATTAAAAAGAGCCATACGCGTGAGATTCATTGCACTCTCTACTAGCCCAACCCCGATTGGTGTGGCAAAAGGAAAAGTTTCATTATTGCCTGCACAAACTATCATTTACACTCCAATTCAAAAGATGGATTGATAGAGATCTTTTGTTTATCTTGTGTTGGTACTGGAGCAGCACCTGCTTTATCCATCATCATCTCATTACGCATTATAGGTGTAGGGTAATAGTGACCAGAGGAATTAAAAAGAACTTTTGTAACATTGCAACTTTTTTCAAGTTGAGTAGATAAAGTGTGCGCATAGTTATTTCCCCATTTGATAGCATCAAGACGAAGGTTATCGAGTTTACCTGCTTGTTGTGTTTTACTCATCATCCAAGAGACTGATGAGATACTAATATCTACACGTTGGTCACTTTTTAGATTATAGATTGTGGTGATAAAACTGTTGAGATTATCACTTTTTTTCGACTTGATCTGATAATGCATATTACCAATATAGTCGCTTTTATAACGCTTGTTATTCTCATAGAGATATTCAGGTCTAATATTATAGTTCCCTCCACTCTTTTCAATATCTTTGGCATTATCAATAAAAGTTGAATATTTTGAGAGCTTTTCTATTACCTCTTTTTCTGTAGCTTTTTTAACTGTGATATTTAGATTTGCTTGTAGTGTATCTGGTTTTATCTCGATATCAAATGATTTAGAAAAAGTTATATTCATCGCTTGTGTGACTGTAACAGCTGCAAGCAGAGTGATCAAAGTTTTCATTTTATATCCTTACTGGTATATTATTGTCTTGAAGGTAGTGTTTAAGATCCATGATATCTATCTCTTTAAAGTGAAAGATTGAGGCTGCCAATGCCGCGTCAGCACCACCTTTTGTAAATGCATCTTTCATATGATCCATAGTCCCTGCTCCACCACTTGCGATAACAGGTATAGAAACAACAGAGCTAATGGCACGATTGAGTTCATTGTCAAAACCTGCCTTAGTCCCATCAGCATCCATAGAAGTTAATAGTATCTCCCCTGCACCTCTATCATAAACCTCTTTTGCCCATTCAATAGCATTGATACCTGTATCTTTTCTTCCCCCATTTAAATAGATATTCCAAGAGTCACCTGTACGTTTAGCATCAATAGCTACAACAATACATTGTGAGCCAAAACGTTTTGCACCTTCATTGATAAAGTCTGGATTTTTAATGGCCGCAGAGTTGATACTTACTTTATCACAACCTACATTGAGAAGTTTGTAGATATCTTCTAACTTTCTGATACCTCCACCAACGGTTAAAGGGATAAAAACTTCTTTAGCCACCTCTTCAACGATGTGTACAATCGTATCACGTTGCTCATGACTTGCTGTAATATCTAAAAATGTTATCTCATCAGCGCCTTCGTCATTATATCTTTTAGCAACCTCAACAGGATCACCAGCATCACGTAATCCTACAAAATTTACACCTTTTACCACCCTGCCATTATCCACGTCTAAACATGGGATAATTCGCTTTGCAAAATAGTCCATTCAAATTGACCTTTTTATTTTATGGTATCATATCAGGGATGAAACTAAGCCCAAATGATTTATGCCCATGTGGCAGTAATAAAAAATATAAAAAGTGTTGTGAACTCTATCATAAAGGGGCATTGGCCAAAGACCCATTAACATTAATGAAGTCAAGATATAGTGCATATGTTTCACGTGAAACAATGTATATTATCAAGACAACAGACAGTAAAAATCCACATTTTCAAAATGATAAAAAAAAATGGAAAAATGAGTTAAATGAGTTTTGTAAAACAACAACATTTACTAAACTAGAGATCATTTCATATGATGATAAATATGTAACATTTAAAGCGTATACAGAGCAGGGTATTTTACATGAAAAAAGCCAATTTATTCAAAGAGATGGTAGATGGTACTATTTAAATGGTGAGTTTTTAGACTAAAAAGCAACCTGCATTGTAGAACAGTGAATACTCCCACCTTCTTCAATAAGACGAAGTGCATTGATAGGAATGATCTCTCTGTCTGAAAATAGATCTTTAAAAAGAGCTACTATCTCTTTATCAAGTGGATCATCGTAAATTGGCAGTAATACTACATGATTAGCAATTAAAAAGTTTGCATATGTTGCTGGTAATCTCTCTTCACCTTTAAACTTAGCAGAGGGCAGGGGAAGAGGTATAAGTTGATAAAGATTTCCTTCAGTTGTAGTAAAAGTAGATAATTGTGCTTTCATCTTCGCCAATGTTTCAAAATGAGGATCATCAGGATCTTCACATGAGACATAGACAATAGTATC
>JAHZKW010000161.1 GCA_022600175.1 Campylobacterota bacterium | reverse complement strand
TGGAATTATTGGTATTAAAGTTTGGATTTTCAAAGGTGAGGTTCTTGCAAAAGGAATACCTGCTGAGAAGAAAGAAGCACCAAAATCTAAAAGTAAAAGAAGAGGTGAATAGTCATGTTGATGCCTAAACGTACAAAATATAGAAAGCAGATGAAAGGAAGAAATAGAGGTAAGTCTTACAGAGGCAACACTATTGCTTTCGGAGAAATTGCACTTAAAGCGACTGAAGGTGGAAGAATCGGTTCTCGTCAAATTGAAGCAGCGCGTATTGCGATGACTAGACATGTAAAAAGGGAAGCGAAATCTTGGATTAGAGTATTTCCTGATAAGCCTTTAACAGCAAAACCATTAGAAACTAGAATGGGTAAAGGTAAAGGTGCAGTAGATAGATGGGTTATGAATATTAAACCTGGACGTATTATATTTGAAATGGCTGGTGTAAGTGAAGAGTTGGCACGCGAAGCGTTAACATTAGCAAGACATAAGCTACCATTCAAAACAAAAATTGTAACTCGAGAGATAGAAAATGAAATATACTGATTTAGCAGATAAAGATGCACAAGCATTAAACGAGTTGTTGAAAGAGAAGAAGTTACTGTTGTTCAAGTTAAAAGCAAAATTAAGAACTATGCAGTTAAACAATCCAAACGAAATCAAAGAAGTGAAGAAAGATATAGCAAGAATCCAAACTGCTATAACTGCAGCTTCTAATAAGGCATAAGAATGGCTTTAAAAGAGATACAAGGTAAAGTAGTTAAGAAAGCTGGAGATAAAACAGCAACAGTTTTAGTAGAGAGACGTGTAATGCACCCAAGATACCACAAAATTGTCAAAAGATTTAAAAAGTATCTGATTCATGATGCAAATAATGAAGCAAATACAGGTGATACAGTGAAAGCGGTTGAGTGCAAACCAGTCTCTAAAAATAAATCTTTTACGCTTACAGCAGTACTTCAAAAAGGAGTTGAGTAATGGTTCAAGGGTTTACTAGACTTGCTGTTGCAGATAACAGTGGTGCAAAAGAGATCATGTGTATCAAAGTACTCGGTGGTAGTAAAAGAAGATATGCTAGCCTTGGTGATGTAATTGTTGCATCTGTCAAAAAGGCATCTCCAGATGGTAAGGTAAAAAAAGGTCAAGTTATCAAAGCAGTTGTTGTTAGAACAAAAAAAGAGATCCAAAGAGAGAATGGTTCACTTATTCGTTTTGATGAGAATGCAGCGGTAATTCTCGATGGTAAAAGCGAACCAATTGGTACACGTATTTTTGGACCAATTGGACGTGAAGTTAGATATGCAGGTTTTATGAAGATTGTATCACTTGCGCCGGAGGTTTTATAATGGCAACTAAGATGAAAATCAAAAAAGGTGATACTGTAAAAGTTATTGCTGGTGATGATAAAGGAAAAGAGGCAGAAGTACTACAAGTACTGCCTAAAACTGCTCAAGTCATTGTTACTGGTTGTAAACTAGTAAAAAAGGCAATCAAACCAACAGAGCAAAATCCTCAAGGTGGTTTTGAAAATAAAGAGATGCCTATTCATGTTTCAAATGTTGAAAAAGTAGAAGGGTAAGCAATGGCGAGATTAAAAGATAAATATGCAAACGAAATCAAACCTGCACTTGTGAGTGAGTTTGATATCAAAAATCCAATGCAAATTCCTGCACTTGAGAAAATTTCTGTTAGTGTAGGTGCTGGTGAAGAAGCAAAAGATAGTAAAATTTTACAAAATGTCCAAGATACTATTTCATTGATCACTGGACAACATGCAGTGGTAACAAAAGCAAAAAAATCAATTGCAGGTTTTAAACTAAGAGAAGATTTTCCTATCGGTGTGAAAGTTACATTACGTGGAGAGAGAATGTATACATTCTTAGATAAACTTATCTCTATTACACTTCCAAGAGTAAAAGACTTTAGAGGTGTACCTAGAAATGGTTTTGATGGTAGAGGTAACTATAGTTTTGGTTTAGATGAACAGCTAGTCTTCCCTGAAGTTCAATTTGATGATATTATAAAAACACATGGTATGAACATTACAATTGTTACAAGTTCTGATAATGATCAAGAATCATTGAAGCTTTTAGAGTTGATGGGTATGCCGTTTGCAAAGGTACGTGAATAATGGCAAAGAAATCAATGATCGCGAAAGCGAAGAGAACTCCTAAGTTTTCGAGTAGAGCCTACACCAGATGTCAAATCTGTGGTAGACCTCATTCAGTATATAGAGATTTTGGAATTTGTAGAATTTGTTTTAGAAAAATGGCAAACGAAGGTAAAATTCCTGGCGTTAAAAAATCAAGTTGGTAAGGGTAAAGTATGGTAAATGATCTAGTAGCAGATGCTCTGACAAGAATTAGAAATGCCTCAATGAGAAAGTTAGAAGTGACTAAACTTTTACACTCAAAACTTGTAGAATCTGTGGTAAAGATTTTTCAAGAAAAAGGGTACATTGAGAGTTATAACGTAGTTGAAGAAGGTCCAAAAAAATTCATTAACGTCGTATTGAAATATGATGAGCATGGTAACAAAGTAATCACAGAAGTAAAGATGATCTCTAAGCAGGGACGTCGTGTTTATAAACCTGTATCTGAAATTAAGAAATTTAAAAATGGATATGGAACAATTGTAGTGAGTACTTCAAAAGGTGTACTTAGTAATGAAGTCGCACACAAAGAAGGTGTTGGCGGCGAACTTATTTGCAGTATTTGGTAAAAGTCAAATTTTACGGCATTCGATAAATTTCGTAGACAAGTAAAAGGAAAAAAATGTCAAGAATAGGTAAACAACCTGTTTCAATTCCTGCAGGAATTGAAGTAAATGTTAATGGTGCAGTACTCTCTTTCAAAAAGGGTAATGTACAAAAAGAGTTAAATACAAAAGAACTTGTTAATGTAAAAGTTGAGAATAACGAAATCGTATTTTCACCAAAAGGTGATGATAGAGAGAGTAGAGCATTTTGGGGAACTTTTAGAGCACTTAGTAATAACATCATCGTTGGATTAACTGACGGATATGAAAAAAAGTTAGAGATTAATGGTGTTGGTTATAAAGCTGCTGTAAAAGGTAATGTATTAGAACTCCATCTTGGTTTTTCACATCCAATCAATTATGATTTCCCAAAAGATGTGCAGATTGCTGTAGAGAAAAACTTAGTCACTATTAAAGGTAACGATAAACAAGTTATCGGTCAAATTGCAGCAGAGATTAGAAGCTTCAGACCACCTGAGCCTTATAAAGGAAAAGGTGTTAAGTATCTTGAAGAACACATCGTCAGAAAAGCTGGTAAGACAGCATCTAAGTAAGGGTAGGATATGAGAACTAAATTATTAAAACAAAAAAATGCATTAAAAGCAAGAAGAATTAGAAGAGTAAGAGCTAAAATTTCTGGTACAAGTGAAACACCAAGAGTAGCATTTGTAAAATCTACTAGATACCTATATGCACAAGCAATTGATGATGTTGCGGGTGTAACACTTGCGAGTGTAGATGGAAAAAAAGAAGGCCAAAAAGCAAGTAAAGAAGCTGCAACAGCAGTTGCTAAAGTGTTTGCTGAGAACTTAAAAGCTAAAGGTATTGAAAAAGTTGTTTTCGATAGACGTGGCGATAAGTATCATGGTGTAGTAGCGGCTTTTGCCGATGAGCTAAGAAATAACGGAATAACACTGTAAGGATCAATGAATATGGAAAATATTAATAGAGAAGATTTTGAAGAAGTTATCGTTAACATCGGCAGAGTAACAAAAGTTGCAAAGGGTGGTAGAAGATTTAGATTTACTGCACTTGTCGTTGTTGGTAACAGAGATGGGATTATCGGTTTTGGTACGGGTAAAGCAAAAGAGGTTCCAAATGCGATTAAAAAAGGTGTAGATGATGCGTTTAAAAACCTTACAAAAGTAAATGTAAAAGGTTCAACTATTGCTCATGATATTGAAGTTAAGTTTAATTCAAGCAGAATTTTGTTAAAACCAGCATCTGAAGGTACAGGTGTTATTGCCGGTGGTGCTACTAGACCTGTTTTAGAGCTAGCAGGTATTAAAGATATTCTAACAAAATCGTTAGGATCAAATAACCCTGGAAACCTTGTAAGAGCGACAGTTCAAGCGCTTAGCATGATTAAACAATAAGGATATTTTAATGGCACTTAATAATCTATCGCCAGCAGTTGGGTCAACTAAAGGCAGAAAAAGAGTAGGACGTGGTCAAGGTAGTGGTATGGGTAAGACTTCTACAAGAGGTCACAAAGGTCAAAAAAGTAGAACTGGTTATAAAGTAAAAAGAGGTTTTGAAGGTGGTCAACAACCATTACAAAAACGTTTACCAAAAGTTGGTTTTACTTCACGTGTTGTTAAACCATATACAATCAGTATTGACAGAGTTACAAAAATTGCTGAATTAGAAGAGATTACTATTGAATCAATTAAATCAGTACATAAAATCCAATCAAGTGTAAAAAAAGTAAAGCTAATTGGTGCAGGAGCAAAAGAACTTGCTTCTAAAATCAAAGATGAAAACGTACTCTATAGCGGTATGAACAAATGAGTAAAGAACTAACCAATAAGATATTTATCACACTTGGTTTTTTATTTGCTTATAGGATTTTATCTTATGTACCAGTCCCAGGTGTAAATGTTGATGTTATTAGTCAGTTTTTTGATACTAATGCTAATAATGCACTTGGTATGGTAAATATGTTCAGTGGAGATGCAGTCAGTAGACTGAGTATCATCTCTCTGGGTATTATGCCGTATATTACGGCTTCCATTATTATGGAACTTCTCGCAGCCACTTTCCCAACTTTAGCACAAATGAAAAAAGAACGTGATGGTATGGTTAAATACATGCAAATCATTAGATATGCTACTGTCGCAATTACATTCTTTCAAGCTATTGGTGTTTCAATGGGACTTCAAAGTTTAGGAAGTGCTGGTAATCCCGCTATTATGATAGACATGAGTCTATTTATCCCAATTGCAGCATTCTCTATGCTTGCAGGTACAATGATGCTTATGTGGATTGGTGAACAAATCACACAGCGTGGTATTGGTAACGGTATATCTTTGATTATTTTTGCAGGTATTGTTTCTGGTATTCCATCAGCAATTGGTGGTACTGTGAATCTTATCAATACAGGTGAATTAAGCTTTTTGAGTGTGATCGGTATGTTTGCTGTAATCTTGCTGACTATTGGTGTGATTATTTATGTTGAGCTTGGTGAGAGACGTGTTCCAATTTCTTATTCTAGAAAAACTATGATGGACAATCAAAATAAAAAAGTGATGAATTATATTCCGATCAAAGTAAACCTTTCTGGTGTAATTCCGCCAATTTTTGCTTCTGCTATTTTGATGATGCCAGCTACTTTACTGCAGGGAAGCTCAAATCCAACAGTATTGGCTATATCAGATGCATTAAGCCCTGGTGGATACCTGTTTAATATTTTGATGTTTTTATTTGTTGTATTTTTTGCCTATTTTTATGCGTCAATCGTATTTAATGCAAAAGATATCTCTGAGAATCTTAAAAAACAGGGTGGTTTTATTCCTGGCGTTCGTCCTGGTAAAAGTACTGCAGATTTCATTAATGAAGTTGCGAGTAGGTTGACAACCAGCGGTGCAATTTATTTAGGATTAATTTCAACCCTTCCATTTATTATTGTAAAGTCAATGGGTATACCATTTTACTTTGGTGGTGTTGCAGTTTTAATTGTTGTTCAAGTAGCACTTGATACTATGCGTAAAATTGAAGCACAAGTCTATATGAATAAGTATAATACACTAGGTAATGTTGGACTATAATTAATGGCTATATCTATAAAGAAACCCTTAGAAATTGAAAAACTAAGGGTTTCAAACTCTTATGTTGCAAAAACACTAAATCATTTACAAACTTACGTTAGACCAGGTATGACACTTGCTCAGATCAATGCAATGGGGGAAGATTTTATCGCTTCACTTGATGCACGTCCTGCATTTAAAGGTTTGTACGGTTTTCCTGCTGGTGTCTGTACCTCACTTAATAATGTTATTATCCATGGTATTCCTGATGAGACAATTGTGACTGATGGAGATATTTTAGGGCTTGATATTGGTGTTGAAAAAGAGGGTTGGTATGGCGATGCTGCAATTACAATGCCAATTGGAAAAATCAGTGTTGAAGATGAAAAGTTAATTGCTTGTGCCAAAGATGCACTCTATCACGCAATAGATATTATTCGACCAGGTATGCGTTTTAAAGAGCTGAGTTTAGAGTTAGAAAACTTCATTACAGCTGCAGGTTTTGTACCACTTCAAGGTTTTTGCGGTCATGGTATTGGGCGAAAACCACACGAAGAACCTGAAATTCCTAATTATTTAGAAATTAAGAATCCTAAACAAGGTCCCAAGATTAAAAATGGTATGGTCTTTTGTCTAGAACCGATGATCTGTCAAAAGAGTGGTGTAGCTGCAATACTTGACGATAAATGGTCGGTTGTTTCAGAAGACGGTCTTAGAGGTAGTCATTATGAACATACAGTTGCTGTGGTTAATAATAGGGCTGAAATTCTTTCGATAGATTGATATAAAATCAATTAGAAAGTATAAAAATATTGTGATATTGTTAATGTTGATTACGCTTATCAGGTGAAATCAGCGATGATATACAAATAAAAAGGAGATCAATATATGGCAAAAGATGATGTTATAGAGATTGACGGTACAGTTATTGAAGCATTACCAAATGCTACTTTTCAAGTAGAACTTGAAAATGGACATAAAGTACTTTGTCACATAGCTGGTAAGATGCGTATGCATTACATTAAAATTATGCTTGGAGATAAAGTAAAAGTTGAATTAACACCGTATAGTTTAGATAAGGGACGAATTACTTTTAGATATAAGTAAGTTTTAACCTTTTTTGAAGTAAAATGCGCGGTTCTATTGCGAATGACGGAACTACAAGAAGAATAATTGACAAAAGCCCACTGTTTTTTCAATTGTTGGTTTACACGACTATTCAGTAAACCATTTCGTTCGTTATTTGTAAGTGGAAAAAAATATAGGAGATAACGATGAAAGTTAGACCATCGGTAAAGAAAATGTGTGATGATTGTAAAATTATCAAACGTAGAGGTGCAGTAAGAGTTATCTGCAAAAACCCAAAACATAAACAGAGACAAGGATAATCAATGGCTAGGATTGCTGGTGTAGATTTACCAAAAAAGAAGAGAGTTGAGTATGGACTTACTTATATTTTCGGAATCGGCTTGAAAAGTTCACGTGATATTCTTACAAAAGTTGGTATCTCATATGACAAAAGAGTACATGAACTTACTGAAGATGAAGCTGCTGCTATTAGAAAAGAGTTACAAGCATCATATATGGTGGAAGGTGATCTTAGAAAGCAAGTAGCGATGGATATCAAAGGTCTGATGGATCTTGGTAGTTACAGAGGACTTAGACATAGACGTGGTCTTCCTGTACGTGGACAAAAGACGAAAACAAACGCAAGAACAAGAAAAGGCAGAAAAAAGACTGTCGGCGCGGCATAGGGAGTTAGAGTATGGCAAAAAGAAAAGTAACTAGAAAAAAAGTTGTAAAGAAAAATATCGCTAAAGGTATTGTTCATATCGCTGCTACATTTAACAACACAGTAGTCACTGTTACAGATGAAATGGGTAACGTTATCGCATGGAGTAGTGCTGGAAGTCTTGGATTTAAAGGTAGTAAAAAGTCTACGCCTTATGCTGCACAACAAGCTGTTGATGCTGCTATGGAAAAAGCAATGGAACATGGTATCAAAGAAGTTGGTATCAAAGTACAAGGACCAGGATCTGGTCGCGAAACAGCTGTAAAAAGTGTTGGTGCAATCGAAGGAATTAGAGTTAGCTTTTTCAAAGACGTAACTCCATTACCACATAATGGTTGTAGACCACCAAAACGTAGAAGAGTGTAGGGGAGCAGTCATGGCAAGATATAGAGGACCTGTAGAAAAAATTGAGAGAAGACTTGGTGTTAGTCTAGCACTTAAAGGTGAGAGAAGACTAGCTGGTAAGAGTGCGCTTGATAAAAGACCATATGCACCTGGACAACATGGACAAAGACGAACTAAGATTAGTGAGTATGGTTTACAGTTAAGAGAGAAGCAAAAAGCTAAATTTATGTATGGTGTTTCTGAAAAGCAATTTAGAAGATTGTTTAAAGATGCAAATAATATGGAAGGTAATACAGGATCAAACCTTATTACACTTATTGAAAGAAGATTAGACAATGTTGTTTATAGAATGGGGTTTGCAAGTACAAGAAATTTTGCAAGACAACTTGTAACACATGGTCATCTTTTAGTCGATGGGAAAAAAGTAGATATTCCATCATATAGAGTTAAACCTGGTCAAAAGATTGAGATCAGAGAGAAATCAAAGTCAAATCCACAAATTGTTCGTGCTGGTGAGTTAACTGCACAAACTGGAATTGTGCCATGGGTTGATGTAGAAATTGATAAAGGATACGGAATATTTACAAGACTTCCTGAACGTGAAGAAGTTGTAATTCCAGTAGAAGAGAGATTAATCGTAGAGCTTTACTCTAAGTAAGCATAAAGGAGATCTATAATGAAAAAGATTAGTACATCTTTGTATATGCCACATGAGATTGAGATTGAGCAAATAAATGACAATAAAGTGAAAATCTTTGCATACCCTTTTCAATCAGGGTTTGCAGTAACAGTTGCACATCCATTAAGACGTCTTCTTTATGGAAGTTCTGCTGGTTATGCTGTAACCGCACTAAAAATTGATGGTGTAAGCCATGAGTTTGATAGTATTAAAGGTATGCTTGAAGATGTCTCTTTATTTATTTTAAATCTTAAAAAGATTAGATTTAAAATCAAAAATGAGTCAAAAAGAGTAGAGGTTAATTATACTTTTAATGGACATAAAGAGATCAAAGGTGAAGATTTAGAGAATGATGATGTAGAAGTCGTTACATCTGATTTTCATTTAGCGACAATCAATGAAGATGCAGAGTTGAATTTTTCTTTGATCATTGAAAAAGGTATAGGTTATATCCCTAGTGAAGATTTAAGAGATAATGTACCAGAAGATTATATTGGTGTAGATGCATTTTTTACACCGGTTAAAAAAGCACTTTATGAGATTGAAAATATGTTGGTTGAAGATGATCCTACATATGAAAAAATTGTATTTGAGATTGAGACTGATGGTCAAATATCTCCAGTACAAGCTTTCAAAGAATCAATTGAAGCACTCAATGATCAAATCGCTATTTTTGGAAAAGCGATGGATATTGATGTCTCTTCACCAGAAGATGATTTTGATAACTCTGTAGATATGAAAAAACTGCTACAGAGTGTTAATGATATGAGTTTGAGTGCCAGAAGTTTTAACTGTCTAGATCGTGCAAATATTCGTTATGTTGCTGAACTTTCTATGATGAGTGAACTTGAACTAAAAGGGCTTAAAAACTTAGGTAAAAAGTCTTTTGAAGAGATCACAGGTAAGCTTGAAGCTATTGGTTTTCCAGTAGGCAGTGAGTTTGATGAGGATTTCTTAAAAGCATTAAATAAAAATATTCAAGAGCTAAAAGCTCAATCAGAAGAGGGTTAAGATGAGACATAAGCATGGCTATAGAAAGTTAGGAAGAACTTCATCTCATAGAAAAGCACTTTTAAAGAATATGTCAATTGCATTGATTAAAAGTGGTAAAATTGAGACAACACTTCCAAAAGCAAAAGAGTTAAGAAGTCATTTTGAAAAGTTAATTACAACAGCTAGAGTGGCAGATTTTAACACACATAGAACAATTTTCGCAGCACTTCAAGATAAAGAGTGTACAAAAAAATTGATCGAAGAGATTGCACCAGAGTATCAAGATAGAAATGGTGGTTATACAAGAATTATTAAAACAAGAACAAGACGTGGTGATGCTGCAGATATGGCATTCATAGAACTCGTTTAATATCTTTATAAAATGCACTAAGAAGAGTTTTTTCTCTTCTTAGTGCATTTCCTACACAATATAATTTATTTCATTTCCTCTATTTTGACCTTTAATTTACACATTTGAACTTTTATGATACAATCAAGTTATAAATTATATAGGGGTATATATGATTCCATTTACAGATGAGGAGCTCAGACCTGCTGTTGAGCGTTCTTTAGAAAAAGTAAAGCCAATGTTAGAGCTTGACGGTGGCGGTATGAAACTTTTAGATATTAAGAGTGGAAAAGTTTTTGTACAGCTTCAAGGTGCTTGTGTTGGCTGTAGTTCAAGTAATCAAACGCTTAAATACGGAATAGAGCGACAACTGCGTATGGATATCCATCCAGAGATTGAAGTTATTAATATCGCAGCAGGTATGGAACATATGATAGAGCAAATTGCAAATCAAGGGCAATAGTTTGATTAAGTACAAAGAGAAAGCACATAATAGTTTTTTTAAACGTGAATACGAAAAGGCACTGTTTAATTATGCATTAGCACTTAAAGAGGTTCCTAAAGATAATGAAGCACGTATTGGTGCAATGTTGTCTGATATGGCTTTTGAAAAAGAGGATGAGGCTATTGCGCTTTTTGAATATTATGAAGCAACAAAAAGTTTAGATAAAGAGAATGCAGATGCAATGATTGAACAGATCATTGAGAGTGTAGATCAAAGTAATGACTATATTTTTGATCTATTAGATAATATTGAAGACCATATTGCATTGATGGAAGATGGGATTGAGTATCAGGATTTTTTACAACTTATCAATAGATCTGAAAGCTTTAAAAAAGCACTTGAAGATATTATGTTCAGCACTAAGATTATTATTCATAAAAAAGAGGATTTTATTGATTTTGTAAACTTACTGCTTGAACATGACTATAAAGACTTGGCATTAAATTACATTGAAAGTGCGCTACTTTATTATCCAAGTGAACTCTTTTTTCAAACTAAGCTAAAACAGTTGGAGCAAAAACAACATTGAAATGTGCCATAGAAAATCAAAGTTATCAGTATATCACTGATGACTCATCGGAGTGTAATCCACAAACAGCTTTTTTAATCACAAAACAAAACGAAAGATATTTAGAGTTTGCTAAAGCAAATAATGTTGCTGAGATTATAAATGTTACAGATCTACAAGATATCTTTGATATCAATGCTATGAAAATTGTTGGTATTACTGGGACAAATGGTAAAACAACGACAGCAGCAGCGATTTACTCAATGCTTTTAGATTTAGAATATAAAGTAGGCTTTCAAGGTACACGAGGGCTTTATATCAATGAAGAGCGGGTCTATGGCAAGTCCTTAACGACACCTCCAATTTTACAAACACTCTATAATCTTTATCTTGCAAAAGAGCAAGGATGTGAATTTTTCATTATGGAGGTAAGTTCTCATGCTATTGTACAAGCGAGAATTGAAGGTCTTAAATTTGCCTTAAAAGTGTTTACAAATATTACACAAGATCATCTTGATTATCATAAAACATTTGAAGAGTATGTGCGTGTAAAAAGCTCATTTTTTGAAGATAATTCTCTGAAACTTATCAATAAAGATGCTAAAAAAATAGCTTTTAATCCACAAAACTGTTATACCTATGCATTAGATGTTCCAGCATCTTTTAACATTTTGGCATACTCTATGAAAAATGGTATTACAGCGGCAATAAAACATTTTGATACACAGTCCCAGTTTCATACTAATTTACCAGGTTTCTTTAATCTATATAATATGACAGCCGCAGTTGCTTCCGTAAAATTGATTACAACGCATAGTTTGGATGAGATTGGTGAAGTGTGTGAAAATTTTGCTGGTGTAAGTGGGCGTATGGAAGTGATTTTTGAACATCCTATGGTCATTGTAGATTTTGCACATACACCTGATGGTATGGATAAAGTCTTAGATTCACTTAAAGATAAAGATATTTCAGTTGTATTTGGTGCAGGTGGAGAGAGAGATGCCAGTAAGCGTATA
>JAHZKW010000160.1 GCA_022600175.1 Campylobacterota bacterium | reverse complement strand
TGAATGTATAAAACAGCGTGTTAAGAAGTCTAATGGAATGATGAGAACTGACATATACTTATTAGATTTGTTAAAATTAAATCAAGAGCGTGTTATTACAAGACTTGACAAAATAGAGAACTCAAAACTACTAGTTAGTATAGGAAAGAATAGTAGAAAAAATTTAACTTTAGTAATTACACAGTATTCTACAATAAATACATATATTAACTATGTCATATCTCAACACGAACTTACTCCAAATAATATCCAAGAATTAGACCAAACTATAGTCCCAGTTTATAAAAACATTATTTTTTTAATTGAATCTATCAGAAAAAATATCAATGGAGAACATTATCAACTTAAAATATATAACCAGGATGCATTTTCACACATATATAGCACCAATAAACAAAGATTTTGTATATAAATATAGTAATATTTTACTTTCTACTGTTTTCTTTTTCAACTCATTCAATAATTATCTGTTTTTTTTCGTAAATATAAATACGACCAAATAGATATACCTACGAATAAATCTAAAATAATGTGAAATGTATTAAGCATGTTACATTCAATAATACAATTATAAATATCATTTAAAAAAAAATAAAATAAAATAAAAAATATTAATTTCAAACTGGATCTTTCTAAAAGGCTAATTTAACTTAAATTTAATTTCTTCTAAATCTTCTTTTAAACTTTTCAAATGTTTTAAATGGTTTTCAGTTTCTTCAATTTGTTTATCAAGTGATAGACCAATATTGATTAGCTTTACTAACTCTGGTTTTTCTTTCTCCCAATTTGACAATGTACGTAAACTAACATTTAACTTCTCTGCTAATTCATTTCTGGTCATTTTTTGCACCTTTTTGGAGATTTTTATGCAATATTTGCCTTATTTAATGTTTTATTAAGCAACTGTTGCACATCGGAGTCAAAAAATGACAAATACACCCACTACCGCTACAGACCAAAAAGAGCCGATCACACTCAATGAACTCTTTGAAGAGTATATTGAGCTAATTCGTCCTTTACAATCTGGTCAAACGGTAAGAGTGAAAATATCAGCTTATAATAAACATATAAAGCCTTTATATGGTGACTCCGACATAAAAATTCTTAAATACAAAGATTACCAGACACTCGTTAATAACCTGCTTGACAGTGGATTAAAACCAAAGACAGTCCGTAACATCAAAGACATTATCCAAGTCATGTACAAGATGGCGATAAAGCTGGAATATACCGATAAAAACCCGCTTCTCGACGTAGAGCTACCCAAATATGACAACCGAAGATACTTCACCTATTCCACTGAAATTCAAAAGAAATTTATTGCATCCATCTTGGTCTTTGAAGAGGCAATTTACAGCGATATTTTTATATTTTTACTTCACGGCAGACGTTTAAGTGAAGTTTTACTCATTGAATGGGAGATGATAGACCTTGAACAAAGACTCTATCACATCCCTGCAAGGATCAATAAAGCCAAGCAGAATATGACCTATAAAATGACTGATTTGTTATTTCAAATCTTATACAACCGCTACTTTAGAGCACAGATCAAACAAGATACTAAATACCCTACGGGCTATATCTTTGTCAATCCAAATACAAACAGACCCTATGTAGATATGCGTAAACCTTGGAAAAGACTCTTAAAAGGTGCAGACCTTCCCAAAGTACATATTCACGATATCAGACACCTGATAGGTACTTATACGATCAATACATTAGAGCTTCCAGTAGAGAAAGTCTCACAGGCTTTGGGACATACCAGCATAGAGATCACACAACGCTATATCACCCCAAAACCTGAAAACGCCAGAGAGGTAGCACAGAGTATGTTTAGTTCAGTAGAGAGGCTATACGAACATGAGTAACCTAACGATGAAATATAAAACTATCTTGCAAAGGAAAATCAATGCCAAAAGAGACAAGTAAAGCACTTTTTTTCACAGAAAAAAAGGGCATCAGGACGATAGTCCGCAGGCTACAAGAGAGCTTCACCATAGTCAAAATGGTTCTATTGCAAATCTTTGTCTTGATCGTGCTACTTCTAGGCTATGGCTTACAATGGATAGGTGTAAAGATCGACCTAAAAAAGTCGTTAAACTTTTTCGGTTTAGGTTTGAGTGACTCCGACCCTGAACCGTTAAACCAAGATGTCAGAAAAAAATATAAGGATGATGTATGACGACCATGTACATAGGACAAATCAAAGTTGCCAAAAGAGCAGAACGAAAACAAAAAGACGGCACGACTGCATATTTTTCGCAAGTAACCGCAATGTTTGAGACGATTGATGCCAACGGTGAAAAAGAGCTTAGTATGGAAAACGTACAACTGCCAATCACAGACCTAGATATCTTAAAAGCAAGTGTTGAGAAGTATATAGCCATACCCTACACCACAATCAACACCAGTAAAGGAACCTACACCTTTCCAGATGATCAACTGCTATATCGTGTTTACGAACATGATCCACTAGTACAGATCGATAAAGGTGCTAAAAAAGCTTCTTAGGATTCATAGAGCTTTAAAGATTGTGTGACTTTAAAGCTCCACTGAGTCTTAGACTCAAACAAAATACTCGAGGGAAACCTCGTACAAAAAGGAACGGAAATGACTCCAGAACAAATTACAGACTTATCAACAAAGTTTACAGGAACTGATGCTATCGCAGTAGGTGTAATCGTTATCGGTGCTTACGCGGTTATTTGGGGAATCAAACGCGCTATTGGTATGTCTAAAAGCTAATGGATCTCCCTATCAACATTAACGAGGTGGCATTTGTCACCTTGTTATTTATCGAGTTTGGATTTATCGGTGTACTCTGGTCAATCGCCAACGCTATTAAAATGAGTAAGGAATAAGATGTATTACACAGCACTGTTTATACTTGGATATCTCTTTGGAATTGCTCTATTTTTCCCACTATTTTATGCACTCATCGAAAGGAAAGAAGTATGAGCATTATTGAATTTTCAGACAACTTAACCTTTAACACGGTGCTCTCTATCTATGTCTACACTATGGCTATCATTGCCCCAATGTTTGGGATTATGGGACTCGCAAGAAACTAACATGATCAACAAACACCATCAAAAGGAAGCACAACACAAAGGTACTTTTTATCACTGGATATCTAGATATGCAGTGATAAAAAGTAGCAGACAACCGTTAGGGCGACAAAGTGTGGTGCTACTGCTCTGCTTCCTTATATATCTACCAGTGACACTCCATGCAGATATAGCATTTCAAGGTACATGCGGTTCATACAGTTATAAACTAGAGATACCTACCAATAGATACTTTGGTGGACAATGTATCGGTAATCGTCTCTATGTTTACAATGATGCCAATAGAGATGAGATCAAAGGTATCTACACAGATCCACCAACCAGTACCTATATAGATATCTACGATCTACAAAACTTTAGAGTAGATAACTCTTTTGATGCAACACAAAATGACGGATACGTAAGATACGTCGGAGAGTTTGCAAGTCTCACCTATGTTTTAGCAGGTTCATTTATAGGATTTACAATTCTATTCTTTAGCACATTTCTATTTATTGAGGTGGCTAAAAAATGAAAAAACTCATACTATCAATAATATTCGTCTTCACAACGCTCTACGCTGATACAGTTTACGAGGATGTCGGCGATGAGTTCACAATTGCTAAAACTGGCTACTCCTCTTGGAATAGTGCCTATATGACTAGAACGATTTCGGGTGACAATGCTATCTTTAGAACAAAAAACCCAGAATTACATAATCTATATACAACTATTACAAATAATGGTAATCCTAGTATTGGTTATTTTCACCATTGCACAGGTGGTCAACAATTTTCAACAACTACGGGTACGTGTCAATGCCCTAATCCTGAACAAGTATTTACTAATGGTGTATGTACTTGTCCTGTAGGAACTGAGTCTGCACCTTTTGCAACTTGTCCACCAACACCACACCCACCCTCTCACTGTGTTGCACCTTGTCCAGAGGGACAAAGTAGAAATCAAGCAGGTTCATGTTGCCCTAGCGGATTAGGTCTCTTTTGTAATACAGAAACACATGAATGGTCTGACTGTCAATGTCCTGAGGGTTCTGACGCAATACCACAAGGTGATGGTACATTCCTCTGTGATTTAGCGTGTGATGAGGGCTTCGAACGTGGAGAAGATGGAGAGTGTCAAGCTTCATGTAATATCTGTGAAGAGTATAAAACCAATGCAGAATTAGCATGTCAAGCAAATGAACAATATTTATATAACTTCACTTGCACACCC
This sequence comes from Campylobacterota bacterium, assembly GCA_022600175.1. GTDB lineage: Bacteria > Campylobacterota > Campylobacteria > Campylobacterales > QNZT01 > SZUA-1433. The sequence goes on along the minus strand of JAHZKW010000160.1, from coordinate 15,922 downwards.
AATGAAGAGTGTAGTGATGCTATGATCTCAGGTCAATGTATCTCCTGTACAGAGTGTGTCACTAGAGAAAGTGAACGTAAAATAGAGTGTAGCCAATATGGAGCATATGTAGAAGGTTTTCAATGTGGCGAAAATCCAGAAACTTGTGAAGTCACCAACTATAATCAAGGTGAGTGTATCGATGATGATACCAACCCTAATGATCCTAACTTTGGGGATGGTTCACAATCTAACAATGATGAAACCAACGATATCCCCGATATCAATAATACGGCAATAGAAAAAACCGACGCTAACGGTGATACAAAAATTGATCTTCCAGACTATAACCCTGCATTTGAGAGTATTGGAGATAACATAGAAGATAATCGAAAAGCGATCAATGCCCAAACTAAAGCCAATAAACAAAACGCTGAATTTTTGAGCGATAAACTCGACAAAATAGAAGCAAATACTAAAGATATCAAAGATGCCCTCACCTCTGACGGCTCTGGTATCTCTAAAGAACATACCCCAAACCAAGAGTTTGATAAAGCGGGATTTAAAGAGATTATTACCAATGAACTCAATCAACTCTCCACAGAATTTACAAATAGTATAAACCACTATTGGGATAATATCAGTAGTACCTATTTTGAACGTGACTATTTTATCGTTAACGACTGTCCAACAATGCCTACACTCACCTTTACCATTCAAAATAAAGAGGTAGTACTGATCTCTCAAGAGCGATTTGATAGTTATGGGATATTCCCCATATTTAAAAAAATCATCATATTTTTATTTATTCTCAGTGGTATTTTATATGCATTTAGGAGCGAATAATGGATATTTTATTTGATAATTGGAAAGAAGCTCTTTTAGTTGGTGGATTAACAGTTTTACTTTTTATTTTAGCACCTTTAGCAATAGGCCATACTATCTCAAGATTCTTAATCAAAATCGCAATTGTCGGCTTGGTACTTTATTTTAGTAATAAATTAATTGACTGGTTAACCTCACTATTAATTAATATCATTCCTAATGATCAACTTTTTTTAGCACTCTCATGTCAATTAGGCATCATTGACGGGTTAAATCTTTTTTTTAAAATCATTGTCACTGTCTATATGTACAAACTGTTAATTAGAGTGATGATCAACTCATGATTACTTTTTTAACAGGTGTACCAGGTAGTGGAAAGACCTACTACGCCGTGCACAATATCTATAAAAACTTTATGCCTAAAACTCCAGAGCTTTCACCTATTCACACGCTATTAATCATACTGAGGTTAAAACAGAAACCTACACCTATACTTACTACAAAATATCTACACTGTTATACCAATATCAATGAATTTAAATTTCAAAGTATTGGAGAAGTTGCTAAACCTTTAGATATGGACCTACTCAAGGAGAAACTCTATATCTTATATGATCTCTATCTCCAAAAAGTAAGTGATGATGAGCTCAATGAAAAAGCGAAAGAGTTAGAACTCTATAAAGCATTTTTTGTCATAGATGAGTGTCACAACTACTTTGATCATCAAGATACAGTGTTAATCTGGTGGCTCTCTTATCATAGACATATGTATCAAGAGCTATTTCTCATCACACAAAATCTTGATCTCATCCATAGCAAATATAAAAAGTTCTCAGAGTTCTTTTATAAAGCACATGCCTCATCAGTCAAGCTTTTTAAAAATGTCTTTAAATACTCTGCATATCTGCACCCTCGCCTTTTTGAAAAGTCTAAATCTCACGTCATCAAAATTCAATTTAACCAAGAAGTTTTTAACCTTTACCACTCTGGAGATAACCAAAAATCCCCCAATGTCATACTGCGTTTTTTAGCCATTGCCTCTCTCTTTTTGGTGGCTGCACTTTTCTTGATCTATTTTTGGACAATGAATAAAAAAGATGAATTTCTCCAAGAGAAACAAAAAACAGAAACCACCACAAAAAACCCAACCCCAAAACCTAAAAATCTCAACCTCAAAAAAAGCACTCCACAATCACACTTTGATCTTAACCAATACACCTATACTAAAATTAGTTGTAGCGGTACATACTGTAACTATAACCACCAAAGTATCCCTGAATCAGTGATTAGATTTGTCATCCGTGAAAGTGGTTCAAAAATACTTGAATCTAAGAGCAACCCCACCTTTAACACCAAAGAGCTTTACTGTTTTCTCAATGAAGCTTTTAAATCCAAATTTCAACAACGGAGTCCACATGAAAATACTCAAAATATTAACCCTATTGATATGTTTAGGAGTCATTAGCCACGCTAATACCTATAAAAATATCTCACTATTAGACTATGCCGAGATGGTGAGTCACGCTAACCAAGTTGAGATCTTTGTGAATGAGGATTTAGTCGGTAAAAATATCTCCTTTTTCATCCAAAAAGATATCTCACCCAGTCAACTTTTAGAGTCATTTCAATATGCACTCGAACATAAAAAACTACAACTTCAAAAGAAAGGAGAAATCTATTATGTCCTCAAAGAAGAGATACACCAGAACCAACCCCTATACGAAAATCAAAAGACTTTTCAAGGTTTTCAAACTGCTCTCCCGATTATCCAAAATGGTCAAGAGGTAGACTACACAAAGCTCACAACAGAAAACTACAAAAAAGAGCTTATTAAAAGAACCTCTTACTTTTATGATTTAGAGTACCTAAACTATAAAGATATCGATCTTTTGCTCAAATTGCATAAAAATATTCTCTATACTTATCTACCTGATTCAAACTCCATTGTCTATTTTGCCAATGATGAAGAGAAAGCACACATTGAAGCACTCATAAAAAAGTATGATACCCCAAAGGTGCAAAAGAGTGTTAAACTGACTGTATTTACCACAAGGCTTGATAAGCTCCAACAGATTGGCAGTGATTTAACCAACGTCGGCTTAAGTCTTGAAAATACCCTAAAACTCTTTGGCTCCTTTGGTGCAACCACCACTAAAAATAGTGCTAACCTCTACGCCACTATCAACTTTTTACAAGAACAAGGACTCACAGAGATAAACCAAAGCCCGACACTCCTACTTAGAAACGGTGAAAAGGCTATATTTAACTCAGTAAAGAACATTCCATACCTGATACAGTCTAAACAAGTCACCGATAATCAGACCAGCACACAAGACTCTTATGAGTATAAAGATATTGGTCTCAAAATCACTATGCAACCTAAAGTCTTTCAAGATCATATGTTAGTTGATTTCCACCTCTTTATAGAAGATATCCTCACCAATGAAATTACACCCATCACCTCTAAAATTGAACTTAAAAATACTTTTGATCTCAAAGATGATGAAGTAATACTCATTAGTGGTTTAAATCGCTCTGAACACGTCAAAAATGAACGAAAGATACCTATCTTAGGAGATATACCCTATTTAGGAAAAGCGTTTAAATACAACGGTGTGACAAATATCAATGAAGTCACCTCAATTATTATCGAAACGATCAACTAATGATGATCAATCAGACAATAAGCAGCGCTGTTTTTTGCGGAGGCACGACGCAAAAACTGCACTGCTCTTGGCTATTTATAAAAAGTTTGCGTACACATTAAAAAAAGGGGTCTACATGTTTGGAATTAACGAGGTTAAAAAGGAGACAACGATGAACAAGGTTAGAGGCACAAAGCACTATCTATTTAACAACTTCTGTGACGTAGGTGGTAAAACCTATGCTTATGGTGATTTTTTCAAAAATAGCTTTATTAACGCGGATCGCTACATCGCAGAACTACAAAACAGAGCTTGGTCACTCTATAACTATGCAAAGAGCCAAGATCTTGTCAATGTATTTGTCACCTTGACACTCCCAAGTGAGTATCATCCTAAAAAAACGTTCAAAGGTAAAACAATCCCCAATCCAAAGTATATCGATGATGAAGCACACCAACCCAAAGCAGGCTCTAAAATGCTTTCTCAGTACATGAGAGAGATTACCAACGATCGCATATATCGAAAGATCCCAAAAGAAAAAAGAGTCTATTTTAGAGTGACAGAACCACATAAAGATGGAACACCTCACATACACGTCTCTTTTTTCATTCCACAAGAGTATGTGAAAAGCTTTGTAAACATGATACAAAGAAAGTTCCCACAACCGCAATCGAAAGTAGAAACCAATGTACACAATCCCGTAAACTACCTCATGAAGTACATCTTAAAGACACTCGATGATCTTAGAGGCAATGATGACAATATCACAGATCTTACCCTCTGGTATATCTATCATGGGATTAACCGTTTTTACACTTCTAGAACATTGATTAGTCTCAATATCTATAGGGTCCTAGGCGGTCGTTATAGTCTCTTAGAGCTTACCACCATGTATAAAAATAGAGAACTCACTGTCTATTATGATCCACAAACCAATAAAGTGATGGAGATATTCGATGATATAGGGCAAATCTATAACCGTAAACCTGTAAATATCACCTCAATTAGCAGTTATCCCTCTATGAGACTAGAACAAAAGCCCACACTTAAATCATTTATGAAAAAAGAGGCATGCTACACGATACCATCAGAGTATGATTTAGACAATAAAATTGTTACACCTGCTTATATGGGAGATTTAGAGCTTTACGACTACTATAACGGCTTAGACGTAGAAGATGAAGAGACTACCCTACTTCACTACGGCATTACCCAAAATGAGATGATCAATAGAGGTCTTTTAAAAAATATGCCTCTTAATGATTTGGATAATTTTACGATAGATTTTGGAGAGGTACATGAGTTTACAAGATGATCCACTGATAGAGATATTGGCAAAACAACCTCAAGTGGTGTATGAAAACTATATTTTGGAATTAAAATACCAAAGACATGTAGAAAATGAGAAGAAAAAGACAAAAAGACAAAAACAAGAAGAGGAAATCAAATTACAATTTACTGATAAACAGTTATTTTTTGATTTTAAATAATTTAAGAAAAATTTAACTTGGTGAAGCCATTTTGAAAGATATCTGTTTTAAGGAGTTGATGTAATCTTTATTAGATTGCAAATACCTTTCAAAAATCATAAAAATAATTGGTTGGTTGCGGGAGGCGGATTTGAACCACCGACCTTCGGGTTATGAGCCCGACGAGCTACCAAACTGCTCTATCCCGCGACAAGAAGGTCTTTTAAATTAAGCTGTGGATGGGGTGGAGGGATTCGAACCCCCGAATACTGGTACCAAAAACCAGTGCCTTACCGCTTGGCGACACCCCAACAGTTTAATTTAAAATTGAGGTGTGATTATAATGTTTTTTTTCTGATTTGTCAAGTACTTTTGAGAGAAAGTTGATATAATAACAAAAAAACAGGGAGAAAGTATGCCAATCAATAGAGTAAAAGCGGCAATTGAAGAGATTAAAAAAGGTAATATGGTCATTATGATTGATGATGAAGATAGAGAAAATGAGGGAGATCTTGTCTATGCAGCAACTTTCTCGACTCCTGATAAAGTCAATTTTTGTGCATCAAAAGCAAAAGGACTTATTTGTGTTGCAGTGACAAAAGAGATTGCAACTAGACTCAACCTTAACCCTATGGTTGCTAATAATGACTCTTCTTATGAGACAGCTTTTACCGTATCAGTTGATGCAAAAGAGTGTGAAACTGGTATCTCTACCTATGAAAGAGACCTTACTATCCATCTACTCGCTGACTATACATCACATGCTAGTGATCTTGTACGCCCAGGGCATATTTTTCCACTTATTGCAAAAGATGGCGGTACACTTGTCAGAACAGGTCATACTGAAGGTTCTGTAGACATATGTAAACTTGCAGGTATTGCACCTTCATCAGTCATTTGTGAGATTATGAAAGAGGATGGCACGATGGCAAGACGTGATGACCTAGAGATATTTGCAAAAGAGCATGATCTTAAAATCGTATATATTTCAGATATTGTTGAATACCGTATGCAAAATGAGTCTCTTATTAGAGTTATTGGTGAGTCTAAAACTGCTTTTTTAGGAGAAGAAGCAAAAAGGGTTGATTTTATTGATCATAATGAAAGCCACCATATCGCTTACCAATTTAAAAATAGTGGACAAGGTCAAAATGTGAGATTCCATCATATTGGTACAGATTTAGAACTACTGAGTAAAAATCGCCATCAAAGTATTCTTAACAGTGTTGAAATTATGAAAGATGAAGGTGGAGTACTTGTATTTTTAGAAAAAACTGCCAACGAAAACCCTTATATGAAAGAGTATGGTATCGGTGCACAAATATTAAGTTATCTTGGATTTAGTGATATTACCTTATTGGTCACAAGTAAACATAAAGAGTTTGTTGGAATTAGTGGTTTTGGATTAAATGTAGTTGCCGAGAGAGAGCTTTAAGCTCTACTCTCAACTTGCTGAATGGCTGCAATTTGTTGGTTTAATAGCTTGATACGTGCAGCATATTTGTTCATCTCATCTTCGATGACTGACTCTTCCCACTCATCATCTGCCCATTCAAGTTCACTTTTTTTATCTTTGTATTTCTTTTTATAGTCCTCAACTTGTGCTAAGTACTCATCTTTTCTAGCGATATCTATAGTTTCATTAACTTTTTGCATTAAAAATCTCCTCTATATCTTTTTTGCTTTTTGAAAACTCTGTAATCATGCCATGAAAATGTGAATAAATTGTGAACACATCAATTTCATCTTTATAAATTCCATAGATTTTCTCAAGATTTGACTCAACTCCATAAACCATCCACTCTTGCATCTCATCATAACTCTCAAAGCTATACCCCAACGATTTTAAAAGCTTATCAGTATTACTATCACAGACCATCACAGCTCTTTTACATGCGTAACAGAGTATCGCATCTGCACTCTCCTGACCTATCCCTTTTTGTGCAAGTAGCCATTCACGATCTACCTCACTAACAAAATTTTCAAAACTTTCAAACCTCTCAACAATAGCTTTACATAATCCTTTCAATCTTTTGGCTTTGGTATTATAAAATCCACTGGGTTTAATCAATGCAGCAAGTACTTTTACATCGCACTCTGCTATTTTTACAAGGTCTAACATCTCTGTACTTCTTAAAGCATCCAGTGACCTTTCAACCTTTTGCCATTTAGTTTGCTGTGTCAATATTGCACCTACAATCACTTCAAAACTACCACTTTGTGGCCACCAAAAAGGATCCATAGCACCTTTTAAGAGATTTTCTTCGTAGAGTACTTCAAAAAGTTCATCACTACTGTTCACAATATGCTCTTTGTGTAATAGTTGCAGGTGCATAATCATAAGCTTTTACCTTATAAGCCTCTTTACATTTTCCCTCTTCTAACTCAAACACAACCCCTTGAAGAAGCTTTTTACAGCTATTTGGGACATCAAACTTTGAAGAGATAGAGGTCAAAAAGCGCTCCATTGGCTGTTTTTTATCCATCCCAATTACACCATCTCTACATCCAGTAAGACCAACATCAGTGACATAAAATGTCCCCTCATCAATCTCTAAATCATCCGTACCTATATGTGTATGTGAGCCACAAATCGCACTTACTTTTCCTTTTAACATTGCCATAAGGGCACGTTTTTCACTCGTAGCTTCTGCATGCATATCAATAAAAATATTCTGATATCCCTCTTCTCGTAGACGCTCTACCTCTTTAACAATCATGGTGAATGGATTATCAACCATTGGCATTGTATAATGTCCCATAAGATTGACTACTGCCAACTTCTCCTCTCCTAATTGAAGATACCCTACCCCTTTTCCTGGAGCGCTTTCAGGATAATTGATAGGGCGTAAAATCGGCTCACTCTCTAAAAGTGGCATGATATCACGTTTATCCCATGAGTGATTTCCACCAGTCATCATATCGATTCCCATTGCAAAAAGTTCATTTGCATTTTTCACACTCAATCCAAACCCATGACTTGCATTTTCGGCATTAATGATCACTAGGTCAATACTATGCTCTTTTTTAATACTCTGTAAATGATGTTTAATCATCGTACGTCCGGGCTTTCCCACTACATCCGCTAAATATAATATTTTCAAAAAAATCCCTATCATTCTAAATTCGCAAAATTATAGCAAAATAGATGCTTAGCAACAATAGATTATAATTAAAATCTATATTTAACAGGAGAGATCATGAAACCTATTGTTCTATTACTACTCTTACTACAAACAGTTATTGCACAAAAATTGATTGATTTTAAAGTATCTGACCTTGATCACTACTATGAACATGGGAAGTTTCATCTCAAGTTTAAAATCAATCAAAAGCAGGCTAATACACAAGCATTCAAGCTCTCTCTACATATTATTACAGACAAAGAACCTCTTGAGATCATATTAGATATAAACGGTAGTGATACATTCAATATCTCTCATGACAGGAAAATCTTAGGTTTAATCTTCGACAAAGAGCAGATACTTCCAAGAGTACTAAATAAAAAAGAACAAAAAGTCGAGCGCAATACAACTCTAAACCTTCTGCATCCTAAAATAATAAAAGGGATTCACGTTACACTCACACATCCAACTAAGGCAATCAAAATCCCAAAGAATCTCCAACTAAAAGAGATCATAGAAACCATCAAAGATACAAAAGTCATCTTTGCGGGAGAGAGTCATGATAAGTTTTCACACCATCTAAATCAACTACGTATAATTCAGTTACTTCACCAAAAGGGTCAAAAAGTTGCAATTGGTATGGAGATGTTTCAAAGAAAGTTTCAAACAGTCATAGACGACTATCTACATGACAAAATTTCACTCAAAACCTTTCTCAAACAGAGTCAATACTATCAACGCTGGGGATTTGACTATAATCTTTATAGACCAATCATAGACTTTGCAAAGCAAAATCATATTCCCATCATTGCGCTGAACTTAGAGCGAGAATTAACAAAGAAAATCTCAAAAGGTGGTTTGGGTTCATTATCTCAAAAAGAGAAAGCGATATTACCTCAAACCATTGACTTTTCAAACCAAGCTTACAAAGATGAACTCTTATCTTTTTTTAACTCACATACCCATATGTCTCAAAGTAAAATGAGGAATTTAGAATATATCTATCAATCACAAATTCTTTGGGATCAAACAATGGCACATAGTATTAATAAACATCTAAACGATCATCCTGACCACCATATGGTTGTTTTAGTAGGGAGTGGACATCTAAAGATGCATTACGGTATTCCTTCTCGTATAAAGCACCCTTACACAATAATCTTACAAGATGAGGAAGCAATCCCACATAGTGCAGATTATATACTGTATACCCAAGATATTAAAACATCTAAAAGTCTACAATTAGGTGTGGGTCTTACAAAAGACAAATTATATATTACACAAGTAGTCAAAAACTCTCTTGCACACAAGCTAGGTCTGCAAAAAGGAGATCTACTTCTTTCAGTCGATACAGAGGCTATCAAAACCTTAGAAGATTTGAAAGTTTTACTCTATTTTAAAAAAGTAGGAGATAGGTTACAAGTAACATTTGAGAGAGAAGGGAAAAAAATCTCACGTAGTCTCAAGATCTCTTGACTTAGATCATTTTTTCTCCTCTTAAAACTTACTACAATAACCAACGTAGATAACCTTAATAGACCTATCCCAGTAGGTCTGCTCAATACTCCTTGAACAAAATGACATGCAATGAATTAGAACAAGGTTATCTACAGCTAATCATCTAAATAGTAAGTTACATTTGTGACCACACGTACTACTTTCATATAGGGAGTACTACTATCCCGTGCATTAATTGAAAAATACCCTTGATGTGCATTTTTAATCTTTCCAAGTTTTGAACTCGAATCTTTCGCAAACTTCGCAGCAGCTTCTCTCGCGTTTTTTGTTGCATCTTCAATCATTTGAGGTTTAAGATCATTAAGTCCTGAAAAAAGGTATTTTGTTTCATATTTATCATTTTTAGCAATAACACCCTTTTCATTAAGCCTAAAAAGATCTTGATTTAAATTCACAACCTTATCCACCTGTTTAGAATACAGTGTCATCACGGTATGAGAGAGATAGCGAAACCGTATATTATTGCTACCATAGTCTTGTGCAAACTTGTCAGTGATCTGTGGTGCTGAAACTGTAATTTCACCATCAGAAAATCCATATGATCTTAAAAATGTCTTAATCTCCTCAATATCAGACTTAATCTTTTGATTTAACAAAGTGAGGTTATTTTCTGAAGCTTCAAATCGAATAGGAAAAATTGCAGTATCAGCTTTGACAATCCGTTGTGCTAAACCTTTTACAGCTACATTTCGTTCTAAACTCTTCACCTTAAGAAATGCGTTGGATACAAAATACCCAAGCCCAATCAAGCCTATTGCAATTAAAAGACCTAACACAAATGAAGGTCCTGTCTTCTGTTCTGTCATAACAACTCCTTTGTAAAATTTTTTTAACTCTTTCTCTATTGTACTAAAATATTGGTATCATAACGTTATGAATAACCATAATATTAAAATTTTAGTCCTTGAAGATGATCAACTCTTTGCAGAAAGCCTAGAAGATTTTTTAACTGAAATGGGTTTTGAGATTACACTATGCAACAATGGAGAATGTGCTTTGGATAGTAGCTATGAGTATCATTATGATCTCTTACTGCTAGATGTTAATGTCCCTAAACTCAATGGCTTTGAAGTACTACAAAGCATACGAAAACAAAATGATAATACCCCTGCAATTTTTTTAACCTCATTCAAAGATAAAGCATCATTACTCAAAGGCTTTGATAAAGGTGCAGATGATTATCTTAAAAAACCTGTCGATATGGATGAACTCCATAGCCGTATCACCGCACTACTTCGAAGAACAAATTGTATTATAGAAACTATTCCTATAGGACAATATCACTATCACCCTAATCAAAAGATGCTCAAACTAGGTTCAAAAGAGCTTGTACTCTCTAAAAAGCTCTCTGATCTTTTAGAGCTTCTTATTGAACATCAAAATCAACTTGTCACAAAAGAGATGATCACTGAAAAACTATGGGAGTGGGATAAAGCACCTAGTGAAGGGGCTTTACGTGTCTATATTAACGAACTCAAAAAGATTCTTGGTAAGGAGATGATTCAAAATCAAAAGGGATTAGGATATAAGCTTGAACTCTAAAAAATCAGAACTGCTTTTAAGCAATATACTCATTGTATTTACAATCACCGTACTAGTATTAGTTGCACATCATCTTCTTAAACCTATGATCCCATCAGATATGATACTTGATATTATTCTGGTGAGTTTTGCCATACTTTTATACCTCTTTTTAGGTTCTCCATTGATCGATAACTTTCTAAAAAGTGATAAAAACCTTAAAATGATGGTTGAAGAGACACTTCATGAGCTTAACACCCCTATCGCTACGATTGAAGCAAATCTCTCCATGCTCAAACGATCCATTGATGATAAAAAGAGTCTCAAACGTTTAGAGCGGATAAAAGAAGCCTCAAGTAACCTGACAAAACTTTATGAAAGTATCGAATACAATATTAAAGATAATATTCATGAAGTTGAAAAAGAGCGCTTTGATCTTCAAACAACTATCGATAATACAATCAACAAATTTGAAGAGATTAAAGGAGATATTACCATACAACATGAAGTACCCTCTATGATAATTACAACAGATCAAAGTGGTTTTACAACGATGCTTGATAACCTCATCTCAAATGCTATAAAATATAATAACAAAAATGGTTTTGTAAAACTCTATATGGAAGATAAAATACTCCATATCCAGGACAATGGTATTGGTATCGATACAAAAAACCTCTTTATCGTCTTTGAAAAATCATATCAAGAAAACCCAACAACACAAGGTTATGGTTTAGGACTTAGCATCGTCAAATCATTTTGTGATAAACATAAAATTAAAATCAAAATTGATACAAAAAAGGATATCGGCACAATACTCATGCTTGATCTACAAAACATTCTTTAAATAATTTCATGCCACAATAAAAGTAAACCTAATATTCATGTAAGTATACTTGCATGTTAATATTAATATTTGGAGACGTTAATGAAATATATATTAGAGAAGTTTACACAACTCATAGAGTATGGTATAGGCCTCTTACGCACAGAAACGAAAGAGGAAAAAATTGAACCTCAAATCCAAGAAGAGTTTGAGGATGAAACACTTGATGAGATCTATCCAGATAAAGATAAACTAATACAATAAAACTAAATTATTACTATATTCTTCATGAAGTTAGCACCTTAACACCCTTTTAGTCTATCCACGCTTATCTTTGATATACATCTGTTTATAGTTATGGCGCATCTCAATATCAAATAGATCAATCTCACGAATCATATCTCCTAACTTTTGATACCCATAATTCACTGGTGAAAAAGAGGAGTTATTAGAGATGTATGCACCAATCTTTGAAAGATTTGACCAACCATCCTCATCCATTGTTCGTAGTGTTGCATTACGTAATAAACTAACGAGTTTCGTATCTTGGCGTAGTTCTCTTTTCGTAAAGTTTGATTTTTTTTCATCATCTTTTTCAATCAAACTTTCTGTTTTAATAAACTGAGAACAAGCATTGATAAAAGGTTCAGGTGTTTTCTCTTCACCAAAACCATACACTTTAATCCCATTTCTCAAAATTCGCATTACAATAGGAGTAAAATCACTATCACTCGTAGCTAAAGCAAAAGCATCCATCTTTTGGCCATACAAAATATCCATCGCATCGATGATCATTGCAATATCAGTTGCATTTTTACCTTTGGTATAATCAAACTGTTGGATAGGTTGTAAGGCAAACTCATGAAGCTTCTCTTCCCATCCTTTTAACTTTGGACTTTTCCAGTTCCCATACGCATTTTTGATATTGATCACGCCATACTTTGAAAGTTCATTGATAATCCCTTCAATGGAATTGTGACTAATATTGTCACAATCAATCAGTAAAGCGATAGAGTTGTCTTCTTTTGTCATAGGACCTCTTTTTTGCAAAAATTATTTTATATTATACTAAGAAATTTTAATATATAGTGCCTGCGAATATAAAACCTAAGGGAAATATATGATTACAGTAGAGATTGAAAAAGAGTGTGGCTGTTTCAAAAAAAGTGACTTTACAGCAATACAAACATTTTCATCTAAAGAATTAGCACGCCAAGAGGCACAAATCTTATGTGAAGAGATGAACGAGACGTTTTGCCAAAAACACAACTTTATGATCGATAAAAGTGATAATCAAATCACCATTAAAATGGCGCTAGATGATTAACAGAAAATAGCATAAAAAATATACCTCCAAAACAGCTATTTTAAACTACACACTTCCTACATATACTCAACCTATAATTTAGAAAATAGAAAGAAAATTTACAAAAGCTATTAGGAGTATATCATGACACATACACTGATGACACTTCCTTTTGATACAGATGCTTTTGAGCCTTACATATCAAAGGAGACTTTAAATTATCATCATGGCAAACACCATGCAGGTTATGTCAATAATCTTAATGATTTGATTGCCGGTACTGAGTTTGAGAATATGGAACTTATCGATATTGTCAAAAATGCAGATGGTGCTATCTTTAACAATGCAGCACAAATCTATAACCACAACTTCTACTGGATGTCGATGACAGATCAAGAGTCCGAAATCTCTGATGACCTGATGGCACTACTAGTAAGAGATTTTTACTCTTTTGAGCAGTTTAAATTAGAGTTTATTCAAAAAGCCTCTACACTCTTTGGATCAGGTTGGACTTGGCTAAGTCTAAATCCAGAGGGAAAGCTCATCATAGAGCAGACACATAATGCCGACAACCCATTACTGTATCATCATATACCTCTGCTAACCTGTGATGTATGGGAACATGCATACTACATTGATTACCGTAATGCAAGAGCAGCTTATATAGAAAAGTGGTGGAGTTTGGTTGATTGGGACTTTGTTTCGCATAACGTTACCAAACACAACGTCGTCACTAGCCACACTAATCCTGAAAGGATACAAAATGAATACACTAGATAAAGAGCTAGAGAGCCGAAAGTCAGAAATCAAACTCGCACTTAAACTCCTCTATGAGGCAAACAGCCACATCACAGGATGGGATATTCCGGAAGTCGATGATAAAGAGGCTTCTAAACGTTTATTTGAAGTGATGCAAGAAGCACTTGATGAACTTAAAAAGGAAAATCAATAAAACCCGAGCAGATAATAAAGATTTATCTGCTCCTACGCTTATCAATCTTTTCCATCACTAAGGTTAACTAAATAGTATCCTTGCTTCCAGCGCTTTTGTATCAATGCACTAAAATCATCATAATCATCAGCACTCAGATAGGCTTGTGACGTATACCCTGTACCTTTAGAGAAGACACCAACCCAATATCCAAACCCATACTCTACTTTAGTCAGAAAATACCCCTCTTCCCATCGTTGTTGTACAAGTTCTTGAAAGTGATCCCACTCATCAGTTATACTCGTTGCTTGGTCACTATATTTTGTACCTTTTGCAAATAGTGCAACCCATTCCCCCTCTCCATATTCAAGATCAATGATTTTATAGCCTTCTTTCCAGTAAGCTTTGATTTTCTTACGAAGTGCATCCAAAGTCTCACTTGTGGAAACGATCTGTCCTTTAAAGCCTGTACCCTTAGAAAACACACCAACCCATTTTGTATCACCATACTCGATATCGGTCAGATCAAAACCTCTTTTTTGTCGTTCTTTGACAACTTGAATAAAATCTCCATAATCACGCTTACTTGCATAACCTTGCTTGGTATACCCTGTACCTTTAGCAAACACACCCATCCATCGGTGATATCCATATTCCAAATCTACAAGTTGATACCCATTTTTCCATCGCTGCTCAATACGATTTGCAATTCCTGCAAGATATTTCCTACTCTCATACCCTTGTGTAGAAAATCCACTCCCTTTAGACATCACACCTACCCAGATATGCTCAGCTAGAGCAGTCGTAGGCAGTGCCAAAGCCGCACCTAAACTCAATACTGCTAAATATTTTTTCATTGCCATAATTCCTCCTTAGATAATTTTTTACCAACCATAAGCGGTATCAACAAGATAAAAACCTTTTTTCTTTTGTGCTTCGAGTGCTTTGACATACGATTCCCAACTATTGCGTACGATCAAAGATTGTCCTTTAGCATCACGCTGTTTACCATAGACTGTCATCCACTGCGCCAATCCATACTCCAAAGTAATAAGATCATACCCTTTATCCCAATGCTCCTTAATACTTCTTTTACTCTTTGACCAAGCATTACGTACACGGTATAACTGTTCGGTAATACCACTACCTTTAACAAAAACACCGACCCATTTATTGCCACCACGCTCTACATCGATAAGCTTATACCCTTTTTTCCAATAATCTCGTACTACATATTGAAAATTATTGAGGTTTTTTGAACTCTCAACCACTTGTTGTGTATAGGGAGTACCCTTAGCGTAAATACCTATCCATTTACCCAATCCATACTCAAGATCTATCAAGCGATATCCTTCTTTCCAACGCTTATCTAAAATATAAAAAAAGTCTTTTAAACGATACCGTGCATCATAAGCTTGGTTGGTAAAACCTGTACCTTTGGAGAGTACAGCAATCCACTTACCACTGCTATAATTGACCTTGGTAAGATCATACCCCTCTTTCCACCCCTCTTTGATCTGATCTGTTACATTATCCCAACTTAGATCATAGACCATCTTTTGGTCACTATAGCTTGTGTTATTTGCGTACAAGCCTACCCACTTTTGTTGCCCTTCATACCCTAAAAGAGGATAAGCAACAATAAGGATTAACCATAACAGCAATTGTTTAAGATTTTGATTCATATTGACCCCTTTATTACTAAATCTGATTATAGGAAAAAATTATATTTAAGAAGCTTAAAAAAGAGTAATTTATATAAATTTTTATTATAGAT
>JAHZKW010000159.1 GCA_022600175.1 Campylobacterota bacterium | reverse complement strand
TTAATTTGGGCTGCAGCTTCGCGAGGGTTCGCAATAAGGTTGATTTACCAATACCATTGATACCGACCACGGCACATAACTCACCTGCTTTAAGTGAAAAGTCAACGTTATCGGCTACCTCTTGGTCATCATAACCAACGACCAGACTCCTTGCTTATTTTTTTATTTTGTTTGGGTGCACTATTTGCCATCTCTAGTTTCGCAGAAATCGGTTTTGCTAACCCAAATCCAGATACTTGATCACTCTCTAACAATGCTTTAAACTTTTCATTATAACTTTTGACATTATGTGTTATTTCAAGTTTTTTATAACGCTCTTTTAAAGTTTTGACTGTTTTTTCATCTGCTTGCCAATATCCCAAACGTACAGCTTCAAGCATACGCTCCATCATCTGTGCCAAATTATCTGCATTGGCTTTTTCAAACCACTCTTTTAACCCTAAATTGTGTTTATCTTGAATATAAACTTCAAAAAACTCTTTCCATTGATCATCTCTCACTACATTAGGGTCAACCACTTGCCAACCCCAGAAATTATTCACTACATCAAGTACACCTTGGGTACCACTATACCCTTCTGATTTCATCTCTTCTATCCATTTGGGATGAAAATAACGGCTTCTCAGTTCCTGTGCCATAAACTCAGCAGTACTTTGCATTTTTGCACCATTGGGATCACGAAGATTAGAGATATAGGTTTTCGGTGCTTTACCGTCTATATCTCTTATCGCTAAAGAGAGTGCACCAAAATACCCATAAGGATCATCACTTGTTAAAAGCGCATAGAGATTAGAAGTCCTTGAAAATAAAACACTATCAGTACCACTAAGGTTTTGAGCATACAAATCTACATGAGGTAATTTTTGATTCCAACTTTTTTCATCAGCACCAAAGTAATACCCTCTCTCTTCAAGATAATCCTCAGCGATTGCACTATCAGTCTCAGCAGTAAATTTTTCAGTATTGGTAAGTTTACTTACTCCACTACCATATTTTCCGCTTTTATTAGAAAAAACCCGTATAGTAGAGAGTCTTGTTGCCTCTTCGATACTTATATTTTTATCTAAGAGATTTTGCTTTATTTTGTTCGCATTAATATAGAGATGATTTTTATCTTCTTTTAATGATGCTACTTTATCAACTGCTTTAGCAATCAACTGCATCGTTTGAGGAAAGGTATCACGATACAAACCCGTTGCAGAGACAACGACATCTGCACAAGGACGTTTGAGTTCACTATAAGGGATAATCTCAACATCAATAATATCCCCTTTATTGACCGCTTTTGCATGTTTGATCATTTTTTGAGGTTTTTCAGCCATCTTCTCAGGAAGCCATGATAATACCATCTCAATACGAGGCAGTGTGACCATAGACGCAATCCACTTTGCTAAAAAATCAGGAAGATAGTTTTTAAGCATCGGCAACGCCATACTCTGAATATAACTATCTTGTAACCCCTGCTCATTCCAAATAGGCTTCACCCCCATCGCATAAAGTATCTCACTCTCTAACACACCATAGTGACGCATTGTCTCTAAAGACCAGAGATTAAAGGTAAGTTTTGTAGGATATTTACCGTTTTCTTGATAAAAATTTTCGATAAAATCTTTCATCAATTTTGAGCCTGTCTTATATGCCGCAGGCGTTGGCACTTTTGAGGGATCAAATCCATACATGTTATTTCCAGTAGGAACTGAACTTGGATTTCGTATCGGATCTCCACCAATACCACTTTCAATATATTCACCATTTAACGCACGTACTAAATTTTTAATCTCTTTTTGATTTTTAAAAGAGTTAGCATAAGCTTTTGCCTTATCAACATAAACAGCAAGCTCTGGATCAATCACAACACTGCTATTATTTTCAAAAAGTGCAGACCTTAACACGCTATATGCTTTGGATTGATTGAACTCCGTATAATCTTTAGAAAAATACCTTTCACCATCAGCTTTTTGCATAAACTCTTTTCCAACCATTTGCATTACAGTAGTAATAAGATGTTCATCTTTAGGATATGTTCCATAGGTATGCATCCCTAAAGGTTGTGCTGTAGCAGAAGTCGCTAAGATAAAATCTTCTAACTTACTAATAAACATCTCAAAATCATCTGCAATCATCGCTTCGGTATACTCTAAATCTCTATGTACATTGATCGCAATAGCAGTCTGGGTAATCATCTTTTTAAGATTAGCTTTCAGCATCCCCTCATCTACACTCTTATACTGTGTAATATTTTCCATGATCTCACCTAACTCATTATAAGTACCAGTAAGACCAAATGGTGGCGTTTGATGGGAGATCAGTGTTGCACGTCCTCTTCGTTTTGCTTGAATAGACTCTGCAACATTATTGGTGATATAAGGGTAAAATATCGGTAAATCACCCAACACTAAAAAAGGATTATCATAGATACTTAATCCTCTCTCTTTACCTGGCATCCACTCTTGTGTTCCATGTGTACCAAAATGAATAAGTGCATCTGCTTCAAACTGTTTTCGCACATAAAGATAAGCAGCAAGATAGGCGTGATTAACTGCAATATTAGTATTGTGCCAAAGATTGGAATCACTCTCATCTTGACTTATATTATTATCTTTACGATCTGCTCTTCTTGGCTGAGGCATCAAAATCACATTTCCCAACCTCACACGAGGAATGAGAAAAAACTTATCTCCTTTTTTCTCAATAACCATCTTACTTTGATCTGGTTTACCCCACTTTCTATTCATTGCGTCTTGAATCTCTTGTGGTAACGTTTCAAAAAAGTCTATATAATCTTCATAAGCAAAAAGTGCAGCCACACCTTCTGTTAACATCTCTTCCTCTTTACCACTCTCATAATAAGCTTTTAAGATCTTTGTTGCCATCGCCTCAAACCATACTTGGTCTTTTGACTCTGTGCTATACCCCTCCTCTGAAAGATGCTTAAAAAACGTTGTTAAACTTTCAGGAATATTGAGAAATGAGGCACCCAAATTGTTAATACCTGGAGGGTAGTTATAAAACATCAAAGCAACTTTTTTTTGTCTATTTTCAAGATGTTTTAACTTTGCCATATTGAAAGCTTTTTGCACTAAAGCATTAAGTTGATAAGGGATTGTTTCAATCTCTTTTGTTTTTTGATTTTGTGTAGCAACGACTAAGCCTTCTGTATATCCTAACGTTTCAGGTATAATATAAGTCATAGGAATCATCGAAAAATGTACACCAGAAGTATCCTCTTTCCACTTCTTCTCATCACCATGTCGATAATAGAGTGCATGAAGTATTGGAACATTTAACTGTTGATAAATAGGCTTAAGGCTCTCATGGTCAATAATCATAATCTGAAAATTAATCACCACATCAACTATAGTTTCATTATTCTCTTGCAAAAACTGCATTCCAACAAAGTCATCTCCACCCACTTTGGTAAAATAAGGTAATACCGCTACCCCCTTAGCCTCTAAATGTTTGATCGCATCATCTATAGGCGCCATTGTATTTGAAGAGAATGATCCACGATGAAAAGCTAAAGCAATAATCGGCTTTTCACCTTTTTTAATCCCAAAATATTCAAAATATGCTTTTGTTGTCTTAAAGACAATATTCTCATATTGAGGATGGTATATCCCCTCCTTAGGAATTTCAACTGCAGGTTCAATATTCTTACTATTTTCTAGAAAAATTCGATTATGAATATAGTCAATCATGTTATCAAGATTTTTAGCACCACCATTGCTCCAATAAGCATAGAGTGCTTTATGATCTTTCTCACTGATATTTTTACGATATGCCTCTTCCTCTACCATAGGTAAGGGCACAATTATCTTTTGCTCACTCTCTTCTATCGTATCTGCAAAACTATTCAATGTCGACTTTAAACTCATCGCTCCAGCAAGAGAGTCAAACAAAATCAAATCATATGCAAAAAATAACTTTTTTTGCATAATCTCATCATTAACACTTGTGGTGGTAAAATGTACAGAACCATTGATATCACTCCATCCAAGGGCATTAGAGAAGGTATAATCAACACTAAGATCATCAATCTGTTGTGCAGCATTTTTAAGATATTGCATCTTGCTTGATTGTGATGTTGCACCCATAGGTGTTGAAATAATCAAGACTTTTTTGGGTGAAGCATAGAGTAAAGAGACAAAAAATGCGATAACAATAAAAAATCTCACTTCTGTACTCCTTCAGGTACATAGATAATCGAGCCATCCTTCATCTTATAGGCAACACCTGCCTTTTCACCTTCACCCTCTCCAATCTTACCACTTGACTTATATTTGGTGATCTTTTTACCTTTTTTAGTAATAATCTCCATATTTTTCTTACCCTGATTTTTTATCACCGTCACATCATCAGCACTAAAAGGGTTAAGCGGATTTTTGGCTATAGAGATTAAAAGAGCAGCAATAATCACTAGAAAAACATCAATCAAATTCACAGCAGAAAGAATAGGATTCAAAGATTCATCTTCATTAAGCAATTTCATACACTCTGCTCTCTGACAATAGTAGTAATCTCTTCAGCGTACCAGGCTTTACGTTTAGTCGTAATCCAATAAGTGATAGAAGCGGTAATCAGGGCAAATATAACGGCTGCAAAAGCGATAATAAGATTTTCACTAATCCCTTGTACATTACCATTAGAGAGTGCTTTAAGTGCTGGTCCCATAGGGATCATTGTAGCCACAAGTCCAAGCATAGGTGCAACACGTGTAACAATGGAGGCATTTTGAAGTTTTTTAAAAGCAAAAAGCTCTAGACTATCAGTATCTAAAATGCCATTTTGTACATAATAGTTATAAACAGGGTACCCTTTAACACCCTTATCAGTGGACTCTTTAACATACCTTTTATATAAAGCGGCATACTTTTTGCGGGTAAATACTTCAGCGGAAAATACCCCGATTTGAAAAAATGCATATACAAATAGTAATACAATTAAAATCAAAACAGGTGTCAAAAATATATTTGACACCTCATACATAAAACTCTCTAACATCGCAATCATACAAACCATCCTTTATCTTTTCAATAAAGTTATTGGCTGGCTGATGCACAAGCAGTGGCTGGCTAAACTCTTCTTATTTTGTCAATATCAATTTATTCTCTTTGGTAATACGCAATATATACTGTGTCCCCTCATGAGAAATCATCACCGTTTTCTCTTTTTTAAAAAGCTCTTTGGAATCAATGATTCGTCTCACATCATATGCCACTGCTTTACTCCTACTTATTCACTAATTAGTGTTTATGACCTTTATGGTCATGGTGATGATCTTTAGACCCATGATCATGGCTATGCTCTTTTTTATGCCCCATCATTATTAACAACTGAGAAAACTGTGCTTTTGTTAAAATTGTCTCTAGTGTATTAAGTGCATCAATATGATCATTGGTAATACTAACTTTGATATCAGCTAACGTTTGGATATCAACTTTAAGATCCTCTTTCGTTTTTGACTCACTTAAAACGGCTTTTTTGATCTTTGTCTCAATCACTTCAGCTTTATCCATATTGCCATGGATTTTTTCTGGGAAAACTGCCATCATCTTCTCTTCTAGTGCTTTTTCCTGATCAACAGTAATTTTGAGTTTCTCTCTGTTTGGCATAATCATTTTAATAGGGTGTGGTAAATCAACCAACTCTTCAATAGGGTGTGCTGACTCTTGCTTATGTTTATTTTTACCTTTCTTCCCTGCATACTGCATCATCTTATCTAGTTGTTTAGGTGTTAAGATTGCCAGTGACTTTTCAATGCATACAAGATGCTTCTTTGTCAATGCTATTTTTAATGCACCTATCTTCTCTACCTCTGCACTCAAGTCAGCCGCTTTTGCACCTTTGACTATCTTATCTGCAAGTGCTAACTCCAATGTTTTAATTGCTTTAGCTTCTTTGAGTACTATAGGTACAGTTTTCTCTTTAATCGCTTTAAGTGTTTTTTTCTGATCATCACTCAATTCTAATGTACTACTTTGTGGATGGTTAAGAACTAACCCCATCACAAAAGGTAAATTTTTTGAAATTAAAAAATAATCTTTTGGAAACATTTCATGTGTAGCAAATCTCCCTTTTTCACCTGCCATTTTGGCAATCTTTTGTTTTAGATTATCCTCTGTATGTGTTGGTGTTTTTGCAACTAACCATGTCACCAATCCTAATGCTACACTCATAACTATCACTTTTTTCATACTTTTTCCTTTTCTCTTTTACTTTCTAAAAATCTGCTCTTATACCCGCAAAAACATAAGTCCCAACATTTGAACCAAGAATATTTTCTACACTCTCATCAAAAATGTTATTCACACCACCATAGATCTCATATTTTTTATTGTCACCAAACTTATAACTACTGGTTAAGTCTACAAGTGTATAAGCCTCTGTACTAGCATCAATATTTCCATTTGTAGTTGCTTTACTATAGTATTGTTCTCCAATATATGTTGCTAATATCCCAACACTCCAATCGGCCATTAATGTTGTATCAAGACCCATTGAGAGTGTACGTTCAGGGTTAAATTCCAAATCTTTACCTGTATCTTTGTTTTCTGTTTGAAGTTCATTCCAAGCAAATGAGAGATAAGCACCATTATCAAAACTATATCCTAAGGTTGTCTCCACACCAAAAGTCTCTGCTTCACTCACATTTTCAAATGTCCAATATTGACCAGTATCGGTATCCCCTCTTTGCACTTGCTCTATCTGATCATCAATTTGATTGTAAAAAAGGGCTATGGCATAATCAAATCCTTCTCTTGTACCACTCAAGCCTACCTCATATGCGTTAGTAAACTCAGGCTGTAAGTTATACCCAATTGTCTCGGCTCCTCTTTGCATACCTGCAGGAGTCTGCTTAAAAATATACATCTCCCTAATATCTGGCGTACGATAACCTTGTGCAAAATTAAATCTAAAATTGAGTGCTTTTGAAAGATTCTTAACGGCTCCCACTCTAAATGTTGCTTTATTATCTGCATTGCTAATGGCATCGTATCTTCCGCCAAATACTACATTTAAAGTATCACTTAATTCCCATTCATCTTGTAAATATAATGCTTGGTAATCAACAGATTTTTCGCTAAAACCTGGTGTATTGTCAAAGACGGTTGCTTCTCTTGTTTCATCTCTATGCTCTCCTCCAAAAGTTAATAAATGTGTATCACTTAAAACATGATTTCCACTAAGTTCATAGGAAGTAATATCTACATCTGCACTCATACCATTTGCACTAGATGCGACTTCATTTTCATACCCCATTGCCTGATAATTCACTGCTGTTGTTGTATTTCTCTTTTTATAAAAACTATTATAAATATTAAGCTTCAATAATAGATCATTAGATACTGTCCATTGTGTATCTACGCCAATATTACGTCGACTATTTTCATCTATAGAGTTTACAGGTATATTAAAAATAGGTATTTTGTTTCCATTACTAATGTGATTTGAAGGGTGATAATACCCATTATATGCACCCTCTCTCTCTTCATCCATATAATTTGCATCTACTCCCATAGTAAATACATCGTTAAAATCATAAGACAAACGACCACCAAAATTATAAACTGTTGCCTTTTCTCTATAAGTTACATCTGTGACATATTCATCTGCCAATTGCTGAACACCTGGGTAAGGGTGGACAGAAGGCTTCACTTTTCCAGTAGCAGTTTTTACTAAAACATTTGCATTCTCGCTTTGTGTATAAGGCTCTGAGTATAGTGCATCTGCATTAAAACTATAAGAAAGTTTCTCTTTTTTACCTCTCACATTGAAGTTCAAACCTGAGTTTGACCCATCTCCATCTATATTAGAACCATATTTTGCACCCACCGACCCCTCAAAAACTTTAGTTGGTTTTTTCATAATAATATTAATCACACCACCTACAGCATCTGCACCATAGAGCGAGCTCATAGGGCCTTTGACTACTTCAACTCTTTCAATCGCTGATGCAGGGATCCTATCTAAATCATAAGGGTTTTTTACCTCCCCAGAAAGTCTTTTACCATTAATCAAAAAGAGTGTCCCATTTGCACCCATACCTCTTAGCGATATAGAAGATTTTGACTTACTCGATGCACTAGGGAAAGTTCCATACTGCACTGTTAAGCCTGGTGTTTTTTTAATTACATCACCTAAAGTTGAAGCACCCATTGACTCTATTTTCTGCGCATCAACGACGATGACACTCGCGCTCACACCTTCGATATTTTTGCTTGTCTTTGTAGCTGTGGTTACCATGATTGTATCTAGTTTGACATTTGTTGATGCACTCACTACTACCGTTGCTGTCACTATTGATATGACTACTCTTTTCACACTCTACTCCTGTCTTTTTTACACTACATGCCTGAAATGTAAAAGCTGAAAAAATTAGTATAAAAATTAAGTTCTTCATTCATAATCCTCTTTATTTATATACTTTATAGAGAATAAAAAGAGTATCAACACACTAGTATTTAATGCCACATAAAAAAAGAGTATTAGTTGAAGTAAGCTCATTTTATTCTCAATAAAAAATATCTTTTACGATATATAAGTGATAAACGCTATCAAGTTTTTATCAGAGAGAAGATGCACGATACTATAGGTAAAAAGTCCTATTACCACAATAAGTAGTACAAATATACCTAACTCATATATTAACTCTTTACGTTCATGCATGACACAACTCCTCAATTGATGATGCAATCATAAAAGAGGCAAACTTACTTACAACTTAATTTGATAACCATTTTCGATTTCAATTTATTTTAAGAATAAAACAATATCATTTCGATAACTATTTTCAAATTCAAAAAGGATTTAAGATGCAATATGTAGGATTTGTACAAGATAATAATGGTGGTGTAATAGAGTATTTACCACAAAGTGAACAGATGCGTAGTACAAAACAAAATAGACTACTTTTCTTTAATCTCTTTAATTTTTATGTAGATAAGACACTACGATTTAAAAAGTCTGAATATATTGGATATCAAGATCTCAAAGCTGTTTTTACCACAAAGATTGACCATATCTTAAAACAAGCGCACCAAAACCGTCCTAAGGATTCATTTACCTTAGATTTAGCAGGGACTAAAATTATCCATGCATATCTTGAGAAAAAATCAACATTAGTATTACAATCTCCAACATCAAATGTTGCCAAGCTTATTCAAATGATCTATAAAAATGGAACTTATGAGTTGATGATGGATTTAGATGATATGTTTTTAAATCTAGTCTATGAACGTATCAAGAAAGTCAATAAAAAATGTAAAGTAGAGTTAGGCATCAATGAAATCATCATCTATGATCCTGATCCACTAGCTTCTCCTACAGTAGTCATCCCCTCTTATAAGAATATAGAGAAAAAAACAATGCGTCAAGATCAAACCGTCAATCACAACATTGATATGGCGATGGATCACCTACGTTCTGACAAAATTCGTCAAGTTTTTCTCATCTTTCCTAAAAACAATAGTTTTGCAAAACATGTGGATCTTAAATTTCAAAACGATATCAAGCTTTCAGAGGACGAATATAGAGTGAAAATGATTCCCTATTCATTTTCATTCTGTATTAAAAATCAAAAAAGGAGAACAAAAAAATGGCAATAGGCATTTTTTATGGCAGTAATGGCGGTGCAACTGAGCGTGTCGCAGAAATAATCAAATCAAAACTAGATGTAGAAGTTGAGATGCATGATATCGCAAATGCCAAAGCAGAAGATTTTCAAACCTATACTGAACTTATCATTGGAACTTCCACATGGGGAGAAGGCGACTTACAAGATGATTGGGAAGATTTTGAAGATGACTTTAAAGAGGTGGATTTTGCTGGTAAAACAGTAGCATTTTTTGGTCTTGGAGATCAAGATGGATACCCTGATAACTATTTAGATGCGATGGGAACACTTTACAAATATGCTGTAGATAAAGGTGCCAATGTAGTTGGTAACGGATGGTCAACTGAAGGTTATGATTTTGATGAATCAACAGCCATTGTTGATAACGCCTTTGTAGGTCTTGCATTAGATGAAGATAATCAAGATGAATTAACAGAAAAGAGAATCGATCAGTGGATTGATTCAATTAAATCATATTTAAATTAGGAGGTGGAGAGAGAAAAACTTCAATATATCAACACTTGAACACGTTTTAAGTAAATGTTACAGAATTAGATTGCCCTTGATATTGTAGTTTATACCCCCCCTTAAACTACAATATCATCTTTTAAGAATATCTTCCTAAGCTATTTTTAAGAGATGGAAACATCAAAAAAAAAGGGAACAAGGGGAGTATTAAATGAAAAAATTACATAGTCTTATGACAGTAATGAGTCTTTGTGCAGTGACACAAATAAATGCAGCTAATCTAGAAGAGCTCAATACAAAATATGATCAATTGATCAACGAAATTGCAACAATGCAAGAAAAGGAGAGTGCATCTTCAGTAATGGATCGTGTCTCAATCGGTGGTTATGGGAAGATGGATTATATCAAATACCTAGATGATGACGACGCAACAGATAAACTAGATATCTATCGTGCTATTCTCTATGTTGGATACCAATTTACAGATAATATCAAATTTGTTTCTGAACTAGAGTGGGAACATGGTGGACGAGAAAAAACTGGTGGATATGGCATTGTTGAACAAGCCTACTTAGACTTCACACTCAATGAAATGGCAAGTGTAAAACTAGGTCATGTCATCGTTCCAGTAGGCTATATCAACCTCTATCATGAAGCTACTGCTTTTAACGCTGTGAATCGTCCAGAAGTTGAAAAGTATATCATCCCTTCTACATGGCATGAAAATGGTGCAATCTTACATGGAAGTATCTCAGACATCGCTTATCAAATAGGTATTGTTGCAGGACTTAATGCGGGACAAGGTAGCGAAGTACGGGCTATGCGTCAAAGTGGACAAAAATCAAAAGCAGATGATTTTGGCATTGTGGCACGGGTTGATTATCAAGGTGTGCCAGGTCTGATGCTAGGTGCTTCAGTTTTTACGGGTGATGCAAGTCAAGGGGATAATACTCTTGATGGTGTAAGTACCACTATTGCAGAGGTACATGCTGGTTATAAAATCCAAGGTTTTGCAATAAGAGGTCTTTATGCGATGAGTCAAGTTGATGATGCAGCAAAAGTAGCACAAAAATTAGAAAAGAATGCATCGGGTAAAGGTGTAGGTTACTATCTTAATGCCTCATATGATATCAATGAGCACTTCACCCCTTTCATACGGTATGAAACATATAACCGTTTCGATGAAAAATATAATCAAGAAGGAACAGAAGTTCCAGCTGATGACGATGTCACAAACACAGTCATCGGACTTAACTACCAACCCACTAAAAATGTCATTTTAAAAGTGGATTATATGATCCGAGATAATAAAGGAGAAGATGACAACCGTATAGAGCTAGGTACGGCTTACGTCTTTTAATATTACACCCTATCAGCCATAAGACTTAAAATGATAACAATTATCATTTTAAGTCTCGAATAAGGTTTGGTTAATATAATTTTGAAATCTAATATCAATATTAAATAGGAGAAGAGATGAAAATCAGAAATCAATTAGGTGCTTTGTCATTAGCGGCAGCACTTTCACTATCAATGGTCGGATGTGGCAGTAGTAACAATGACACTACAACAGCTACAGAAACTTTTACCATGGTAAAAGATATGAACGCAACCGCACAAACAAAAACAATTAAAAGTGTTTTAGAGAGCTACTCAAACATTGCACTTGATGCTTACACAGACTCAATCACAGATGCACAAGCACTCAAAACCGCACTTGAAGCATTTACAACAACACCAACAGAAACAACACTACAAGCAGCAAAAGATGCATGGCTTACTTCTCGTGAATCTTATGGTCAAACTGAAATCTTTAGACTCTCAAATGGACCAGTTGATGCAGAGGGAAATTGGGTTGAAGAGGCTTATGGTGCACTTGAGGGACAGATCAATGCATGGCCACTAGATGAAAACATGATCGATTATACAATTGATGATCAAGGAGAGAGAACAACTGGAAACATCATCGACTCAACAGGATTATTCACACCGGATACATCTACTGATAGTGATGAAAATGCAACTGAGATCAATATTGCAACGATCAATGTTGCAACACTGACAGCACTCAACGAAAATGGTGGTGAAGCCAATGTTGCAACAGGATACCATGCGATCGAGTTTTTACTTTGGGGACAAGATCAAGATTATGAAACACCAGGTGCAGATAACATTACTCATGGTGCGCAAAAGGCAGGTGAAAGATCTTTATCAGATTATACAGATGATAATACTGAAAGTGAAAGAAGAAAGGCGTACTTAAATGCAGCAGCAACCAAACTTGTTGATGATCTTATCGTTGTAAGAGATGCTTGGAACAAAGATCTTGATGGAGATAAAGGTAAATATAGAAAAGCACTTTTAGGTGAATTAACAGGTACAGATGCAGATAAGAATATTGCACAAACAACAGCACTCAAAGATATTTTTGCAGGAATGGGTATGTTTATCAAATCTGAATTAGCAAATGAGAGAATTGCAATCGCAGTATTGACACCAAGTGAAGAGGATGAACACTCATGCTTTAGTGATAATACACATAGAGATATTGACTTAAACTATAAAGGTTTTACAAACGTACTTAAGGGAACCTATAATGGTACAGACTATGGGAACAGTGTTTATGCACTTTTAAGTAGTGATGAAAAAGCTAAAATTGATGAACTTATCACCTCAATTGATACAAAAGTTGCAAAAATCGATGCAGCAGCAAAAGCAACAGGTGGTGAACACTTTGACTATCAAATTAAAGCTGATAGTGTGAACAGAAGTAATGTAAGAGATGCAAAAAACGATATGCGTGATTTAGGTGATGAAATCGTAAAAATTGCATCTGAGTTTGGTATCTCTATGACAACAGCAGATGTCACAGATGAAGATGAAACTGATGTCAGTAACCTTGAATAAAGATGAAAAATATACTGATATTTCTGGTAGCCTTTACGGTTACTGGAAATAGTACCTCAAATTATCAATATGGCAAACTCGGCGGCACTCTAAGTACAAATAAATCTTGCAAAAAATCCTTCTCCGTCCCTCCCAAATCTATGACACATGATGAAGAAGATATGTTTATTTTAGGCAAAAGTTTTTTTCGTGTACCATGGGTAGAGGCCCCCTCTGCAACCACAGCACGAGATGGATTAGGACCTCTCTTTAATGCCAACACATGTATCACCTGTCATCCCAACAATGGTGCGGGCGTGGCAGTAACAAAAAACGGCACCATGACAAGATCACATCTACTAAGACTTTCACATAAAAACCCAAAAGATATGCAAAAGGTAAAAACAATAGGTTTTGAACCTGACTCAATGTATGGGGCACAACTTAGTCTCAATGGTAACCATAGTGTCCCTTATGAAGGAAAAGTATCCCTCACTTATAATACTATTGATGGTACTTATCCTGATGGCACCACTTATAGTTTACGTAAACCACACTACACTATTACCAAAAAGGTTTATGGAGCATTTGACAAAGAGACTATCTTTGCGCCACGTATCGGTACGCCACTCATTGGATTAGGGCTTTTAGAGGATATCCCTCAAAAGGATATTCTTAACTTAGAAGATATCAATGATAGTAACCATGATGGTATCTCAGGCAAAGCAAATCTTGTCTATTCACCAGAGACAAACAAAACAACTTTAGGACGTTTTACATGGAAAGCATCTGCATCCACGGTTAAAGTGCAATCTGCAGCTGCTGCCCATAACGATATGGGGTTAAGTAACCCTCTCTTTCCTTCAGACAACTGCAGTGAAAAACAAGAGGCCTGTTTAAAAGCACCCAAAGGGAAACATACTTTTGACTTACCAGGTAATAGACTTGACGCTATAACTTATTATGTATCAAACCTTAGTGTACCAAACCAACGAAACCCTAAGCAACATACCAAAGGTGCAAAACTCTTCAAAACGCTCAACTGTACAGCTTGTCATGTCACTACACATAAAACAGTAAATGGCGAAACTATTCATCCATTTACGGATCTATTGGTTCATGATATGGGAGAAGGTTTAGCAGATGGACGTAGTGAGTTTTTAGCAGATGGCAGAGAGTGGAGAACTGCACCATTATGGGGAATCGGTCTTTATAAAACAGTTAGTGGTGAAGCAAACTATCTGCATGATGGACGTGCACGAACTATTGAAGAAGCAATTCTTTGGCATGGAGGCGAAGCCCAAAAATCAAAAAATGCTTTTATGGCATTAGATAAAAAATCAAGAGCGCAAGTTTTACAATTCTTGCACTCACTATAAAGGAAACATGTGTTCAAAAAACTATTGATGCCTCTCATTGGAGGTATACTAATTCTATTTTTTGCAGCTTGTGGAGGAGAGAATGCCTATGATGGTGAAGAGGGTCTTATCAGTGCAAAAGCACAAACCACGACAGATGCCTTTACCTCTATCCAAGAGAATATCCTCATTCCTGATGCAGAAAAATTACAACAATCACTACAAACATTAAAAACAAGTGTTAGCACATTTGAAACCAATACCACACTCAACCAACTAGCTCTTATTCAAGAGAATTTTAAAACGTCTGCTTTTAGCTGGAAAAATGTACAAACTGCATTTATTGCGGCTGATTTTGATAAAGAGCTTATAGATTTGGTGATATTGATTGATCATTTTCATATCGGAAATGAGAGTGTTGCAACACTCTTAGATAATATCTTGGCTAAAGAAGCTGATTTAGCAGGACTACTCTATAAAAACTCAACTAAAGGTTTTACTGCATTAGAGTATCTTCTTTTTGGTGAAGCAGAGACCAATGAAGCACTGCTTGTTGAGATGCAAAAGAGTAATAAGCGACGCATCCAAGCCATTGGATTAGTGATAGATAACCTTATCAAAAGAACAACACCCATTCTAACTTTCTATCAAAATGATACAACATTCAAAGCAGATGTACAAGAAGCATCAGACTCCTTAATGAATATACTCATAGATAGCTCTTATAAACTCAAGGAGTGGCGTGTTGGAGATGCTGCTGGTTTAACAGTCAAGTATAAAAATCAATCCAATCAAAAACGTCTAGAGTACTATAGAAGTCGTGCCTCATTAGAAGGTATCAAAGCAATTTTAGAGACACATGCAAAGCTTATGAAACCACAAAGCTTTAGTAATTTCTCTGATTTTGCCAACGCAAACAGTGCAAGTAAAGAGTTACAAGAGGTGATCGGCTACATCAATGCTGCACAAACCCTTGTAGATAGTTTTGACAAAACGCTTGAAGAGAGTGTGAGTGATGAAAAGATCCATGAGCTCTATTTGGCTTTAGTCAATTTACACAATGGCTACTATCTATCATTGATCAATGCTTTAAACATTACCTCTAAAATCATTGAGGCAGATGGTGACTAATGGCTGAATTACTAGGGTTTAACTACTTTATCGATGCAGATCAGCGTATCTATATAGGCTATATGTTGAGTGCATTGGTGTTAGCACTTCTCTTCTTTTGGCACACACCTGCTATTTTAAAGAGACAATTTTCAAAAAAAATCCTATGGCATAAATCAGCACAATTAGACTATCTCTATTTCATGATCTCTACAGTAATTAAAATGACATTACTCATTCCACTACTCATTGGTGTTAGTGATGTTGCTTATTGGACGGTAATGCAACTTCAACACTACTTTGGTTATATGGAGCGGATTAGAGTTGATAAACTATGGTTAGTACTAGGATATTCATGTGCCCTTTTTATTGTCAATGACTTTACCCGTTATTGGTTACATAGACTCATGCATACAGTACCTATTTTATGGCGTTTTCATAGAGTTCACCATAGTGCTGAAGTACTTAACCCTTTGACCTATTACCGTATTCACCCTATAGAACATCTTCTTTTTGGTCTTCGATATGCAGTGAGTGTAGGTATGGTCACTGCTATTTTTATCTACTTTTTTGGAGCAGGTATTGCACTATATGAAATTTTAGGTGTTAATATTTTTGTCTTTGTCTTTTCACTCTTAGGTGCAAACTTAAGACACTCACATATACCACTGAGTTTTGGTACAAAAGTAGAAAAATGGATCATTTCACCCTACCAGCATCAACTTCATCATACCAAAGCCTATAGCCATAAAAATTATGGAAGCTATTTAGCAATCTGGGATTTTTTATTTAAAACCCATACATCAACAAAAAAAGAAAATTTAACATTTGGACTCAAAGATGAGCAGATTACACACTCTCTTTTAGGACTATTTTTAAACCCATTTATCAAAGGAATAAAATTATGATCAAAAAAACCACGCTATCCTTGGTACTCTCTTCACAGATGGTACTTTATGCTGCAAGCAATGCAGAACTTGAAGCAGAACTCAAAGCCCTTAAAAGCGAATTTCAAAGTTATAAAAAAGAGCAACAAGCCAATAACGAAACACTGATTGAGGAGATTGAAAATGCAAAAGACCCCTCTTTTAGCGGTGACCCATATGAAAGTGTCAGTGCATTAGGAAAAGCGGCCTCAAAAGTCTACCACTCAAACTCTGTTGTCTCTTTAGGCGGTTATGGCTCTTACAAATATAAAAAGTATACTGATTTTAAAAACTACAGTGATAGTGTCAATAATGATACAAGAGAGACATCAGAGACTAATGTTGTCCGTTTTGTACCCTACTTTGGATTCAAATTCAATGACTGGATTGTGATGAACACAGAAGTTGAATTTGAAGACGGAGGGGCAAGAAGTGACGGTGAAAAAAACTATAAATATGTGATCGTAGAGTTCTCTTATCTTGATTTTTTGTTTGATGAAGCTTATAACTTACGTATTGGACATATCCTCACCCCATTTGGAAATATCAACTTAAACCATGAACCTACCTCTTATCTTACAGCAGAGCGTCCATTGGTTGAAACATATATCATCCCATCTACTTGGCATACAAATGGAGCTCTACTCTATGGTAACATCAAAGAGGTAGACTACTACGTTGGTATTGTCACATCGCCTGATGCTGGAAAATTTACAGAAGGACGTTTTATCCAACAAGGAAGACTTGGGGCACGCCAATTTACAGATGACCTCTCTTTTGTGGCGCGTGGTGCATATACGATACAACCTGGACTTGATATTGGTGGATCACTCTACTATGGACAAAGCTCCGTTTTAGCACAAGATAAACCAGGTGCAACTGTCAATACCTTAGAAGCTGATGTCTCAATTACAATGGCTGAAGCCCATGCCAGTTACAAAAACAACGGTTTTGATATTCAAGCACTTGCAGTGGTCGGTTCATTAGGAGACGAATATAAAAAGTTAAATACTGAAGATTCAACAATATCAGGAAGTGTCAATGGTCAATATCTTACAATAGGCTACGATATCTTACACCAATATAAAACTTCTCATAAACTTTTTGCTGTTTTAGATCTAGAGAGACTTGACCTTGATGCTGATGATGAAACCCAATATAGTGATAACTACAAATTTGTAGAATACTCGGCTGGAATTGCCTATTTCCCTGATCCTAAAGTGGTAATCAAAGCAGAATTTGCCACCAAAGATTATGCCTCAAATGCAAAATTAGCAGATGAGAGTGTTTTTACAGCAACTGCTGGATTTATCTTTTAGGAGGATAGCATGAAAAAGTCATTGATGTATCTCACCACCACTGCACTACTTTTTAGTGCATGTGGGAGCGGTAGTAGTGAAAGTATCACATTTGATACAAAAGAGAAGTTAGGTAAAAGTCTCTATTTTGATACAAATCTTTCACTCAATAGACAAACAGCCTGTGCCACCTGTCATGATCCCGATCATGGCTTTATTGATGCCAGATTTTTAGCAGAAGATGCAGATCAAAGTATCTTTGTCAATGGGGCTCTCTCAGTCGGAGATGATGGCGCAGCACTAGGTGGAAGAAATGCTCCTACAGCAGCTTATGCAATGTTTAGTCCTTCGTTTCATTTTGATGTAAATAACTCACAATATATTGGGGGACAATTTCATGATGGACGTGCTGCGACCCTTAAAGACCAAGCCATGGGTCCTCCACTAGATCAAGCAGAGATGATGATGCCAAGTCGTGACGCTGTGATTGATAGAATTAAAGAAAACCCTGATTATGTGATAGCATTTGAAACACACTATGGCGTAGGAATTTTTGATGATATCAATGCTTCTTATGAGGCAATGGGAGAGGCCATTGGTAAGTTTGAAAAAACAGAAGAGTTTGCACCGTTTGATTCTAAATATGATAGGTTTTTAACCTGTAAGGAGACAAAACGCACCAGTGTATGTTTAAGCGAGGGTAATTGGACAATCCCTGAAGAGCTGGGTATGAGCCTATTCTTTTCTGAAGCAAATACAAACTGTATTAACTGTCATATGTTACAGTCATTAGAGGGTCTTAAAAATGAAACTTTTTCAAACTATGAGTACCATAATATCGGAACACCTAAAAACTTTGATATCTTAGCGATCAAAGGATTAGATGAGAATACAACCGAACATGGTATACTAAGTCAAAGTACGATTAATGATAGTGCACTTGATGGTGCAATCAAAGTACCGACCCTGAGAAATATCGCTATTACAGGGCCATATATGCATAACGGTGTTTTCAAAGAACTTCGTACTGTACTAGAGTTTTATGATCATATGGGTGATGGAGATCGACCACTCAATCCAGAAACAAATGCACCATGGAGACAGACTGATGTTAATACAACTATCAATCATGAGGATCTTGCAATGCCTGAGCTTACAGATGATAAGTTAGATGCACTGGAAGCATTTTTAAAAACGTTGACAGATAAACGTTATGAACATCTTTTGGAGCCATAAATGAGAGGTTTACTACTTGTAGTTGCATTTGCAACTACACTTTTTGCCAAAGGTAATATTTCTGTAGAAGAGATCTTAAAAACAAACTTTTCTAGTGATCTTGTTATAGAAAAAAAGAGTATCATTTTAACAAAAAAAGAGGCGCAAGCTATTCAACAAAAAGCGAGAGCAAAGTTAAACTCTAAAATTGTACGTCTTTATAATCTAAAAAAAGAGAACACCCTTGTAGGCTATGGCGTACTTCTAAAAAGACGTATACGCACAAAAAACGCTGCTGTTTTATATATGATAGATAACAGTAAAAAACTAAAATCAATTGAAATCCTCTCTTTCTCAGAACCAAGAGAGTACAAACCTAACAAAAAATGGCAAGCTGTATTTACGGGGAAAAGTGGCAAAGATATGATCATCAGTGGGAAAGATATTCCGACCATCAGTGGTGCTACCATGTCAGCAAGAGCACTAAGTGATGCTGCAAGAATTGCGTTAGCAGTGATTGAGGTAAAAGCACCTTGAAGTTTTTAGTCACTAAAACGTTAGATCATAATCCACTATTAAAAAAACTTGTATGGGTGGTTACTGCCATTTTACTTCTCTTTTTGATCTTGGATCTTATACTACATCACTATCAAATTGGATTAACCCTGGAAGCAGCCACCTCAACAATTATGGGTGATGAAGAGAACTTTATAGATCCAATTTTATTTGATACTTTATTAGAGCGGGTACATATAGATATTTTCATCTCACTACTCACCCTCTTAGTCATATCATCAATCTTTGTTGCGGTAGCAAAACAGACAAGTGTGCTCAATAAATTACTACACTTCTCTTTTAGTACAGCCATACTCTCTCATATCACTCTACTTATGGGCTATTACTGGGGTGTTACTTTTATTGTATTCTGGATTGTTCTATGTATACTGTGGCATCTACTAGCAATGCTCATGGCACTCATGATACTTATAGGATTAACACGATGACTCAAGAACAACACTTTGCCATAGTTATTCGCTACTTTTTACTGCTAACTGTCTTGTTATTAATTACCGGTGCATGGATGTTCACACTTCATACCCACTGGTCAGTTGATGGCACCACCGCCTACTATACGCAAAAAAGTTTTTTTGGACTTTTAGAGACTGTAAGTCCGCATCTATTTGGTATGAGTATCATCTTTTTTATATTAACACACTTTTTGCTGTGATCAAACACAAATATAAAATATCAAAATACACTCTTCTGCTTTTTATCGTGATGCTCACCTCCAATGTTGTCTCATTTTTTATCAGTAGCACTGTATTCTTTAGCCTTTTAAAACTACTCTCAACATTGACACTTTGTATACTTTCACTCTATCTCATCATCAAACTCTATAAAACGCTCTAAATTTCCAGAGATTACTTGTGCATTGGGTGCAATTAAAATATAGCCAATCCCTTGTTGTTGTAAAAATGCTATAGCTTCTTTTTTAGGCATCACCGAAACAGCTGTGGCTAAAGCATCTGCTTTTGTATTATCCCCATCTGTAAAGATCGTTACTGAAACAAAATCTTGCCCCTGTTTTTTACGTTTGGGATTGATTAAGTGATGATTTTTTTGTGATTTTATATAACGTTCATACGTGCCACTCGTTGAAATTGCAAGATGAGGGATTTTTGCTTGCATATTAAAATATCTCTCTTGCACATTAAATGGATCTTGTATAAAAAATTGACAAGGATCGATGCATCGTATATCTCCACTAAGTGAGATCTTACCTTCTGTAATATTTACTTCATCATAGACCTCAGCCACCTGATCGATACCATATCCTTTACCAATACCACCTAAATCAATCGTGATCCCCTCTTTCAACGTGATCTCTCTTTTATCAACTACAATGCCATAAAAATTTACTTTTGCCTGCGCCATTGCTTGTAAGCTAGGTAGACGCTCTTTCTCTCCAAAATGGTATAAACCCTTGGTAAGGGCACCCACTGTAATATCAAAATAACCATCAGTTAACTGATAAAAATGTCTACTTTTCGCTAAAACATCTAAAAGATAACGATCTGGCTCAATACTTTTTTTGCTGTTAAGTTGATAGACTAAAGCATGAGGATCATAACTAGAGAGTGAGCGTTCAATTTTATGCAGATGTTGAAACCCTTGTTGTATCTCTTTTTGATAACGCTCTTCTAAAGAGATTGTTGCAGTTGTACCCATGATCACTTGATTACGGGTTACCATATCTGAAGATAAAAGCAGTGGTAGTATCAAACATACCACGACTACTTTCAAGCCTCTATTTAGCATGTACATCCATTAGGATCGATAAGATCATCCATCCCAAAACACTCATCATGTTTCATTTTATCTCCTTATCTAATTAGTTAAAAGGGCAACCAAAATCTTTACCCAATACTTTACAAAACTCCCCATAGACACAACTCACACTACGTCTTGTGCAAACTAAAGGAATCCCCTCTTTGTGAGCCATTTTTTTATATTGATCCACCATTTTTTGATTAATAAAATCAGTCATCATAAGGATATAGTCAGTATGTGATGGAATTGCTTTGGCTGATAAAGCATCATTTTTCTCTCCATCCCAATGGTTTACTTCTTTGGCACCTAAACCATACAAGACACCTTTGATAGCGAAAATATCATCTCCGCCAATCACTAAAACAGACATGATCTGCTCCTTTAGTTTTTATGGATAACAATAAAATTGTGTGTACTATTTAGATCCAACTCTTTTAGCAATGAATCTGCCACATCAGGCGCTTTTATCGCACTCACTTGATGATTTTTAACATCAAAAAGATAAAGCTTTGTTTTCACATCAGCAAGAAAATAGTGTGTTTTTTTAGCGTTACTTTGAATGGTAATGACAATACCACACTCTTCAAACAGACGAAGCACTCTATAGACTGTATTATACGATACTTTCTTCTGTACCTTTTCATTTACCCTTTGATGGATTTCATCTGCACATAATCCTCGCTCCGCATAAGCAATCTCTTTGAGAGCGACCTCTCTTACAGCAGAATAGTTTAAATCATTCCTTTTAATACATTGCTCTAATTTTTCTAACGCTTTTTCAAACAAAATCACACCTCTTTAGTAATGAAAATCTTTTTCAAAAATAATAGTGCGATAAAGTTCCTTTAATGCATCTTAAAATGAAAGTCGTTATCATTTTAAGATGCAGATCTACTATAAATGTAGCAACCCTTCTCTTTTATACGCTAAACACATTTTAATAAAATTGTAAATTTTGCTCCTTCTTCACAATTTTTTACAGATATTTCACCATCACAGTGCTCTTCAATAATCATTTTAGACATATAAAGACCAAGTCCTGTACCATCCTTTTTCTCTTTAGTTGTAAAGTAAGGTTCAAAAATTGAATCAATCAATACTTCTGATATCCCACCAGCATTATCCCACACTTCTAATGTCAGATCATTATGGATGCGACTGGTACTAAGGCTAATCCTTGGTGATTTTACTCTATTCTCCAATAAGGCATCTTGGGCATTTTTAATCAAATTTAATACCACTTGTTTTAACTCATTGGGATATGAGTAAAAAGTATAATCTGACTTATACTCTTTAATAATTTCAATACTATTCTCTTCAACAGTAGGACCAATAATTTTTAAACTATCATCAATAATAGTCTCTAACGAGGTCGGAGCTAACTGTTTATTCTCTTTAAAGAAGTTTCTAAAATCATCAATAGTTGTTGAGAGAAATTGTATATGCTGATTAATCCTCTCTAGGTGGTCTTTAAAAAGCTTATTGTCATAATGATCCATCATAATATCTAAATTTAAAGTAGCAACTGTACCCGAAACAGCCGCCAAAGGTTGTCTCCACTGATGGGCTATCATACCAATCATCTCACCCATTACAGCATGGCGAGATTGGAGTTGAAGTATTTGATCTTTCTGCTTTAACTCACTCAAATCAACAATCGT
This sequence comes from Campylobacterota bacterium, assembly GCA_022600175.1. Lineage (GTDB taxonomy): Bacteria > Campylobacterota > Campylobacteria > Campylobacterales > QNZT01 > SZUA-1433. The sequence continues at coordinate 37,573 of JAHZKW010000159.1, read as the reverse complement.
TACAATACGTACAGCGCTATCATTATAGATCATATCTGCGCCACTCACAAGAATAGGGATTACTCTTCCATCACTCGTCACTGCACGCACTTCATAAGGTTCTGAGGTATTGGATAAAAGATTATTATCAATAATATCGCGATCATCTTTATGCACAAAGTCATAAATATCTTTACCCATGATCTCAGACCTGTTATACCCAAACATATCTAATGCCACTTTATTACACTCAACAATACCATCTGCAGCATCAAAAAGCACCACTGCCTCAATAATCGAATCAATTAAAATTTTAAAATTATCTAATGTCTCTTGTACTTTTGCCACTTGTATCTGAACTTTTTCTTCTAACTGTGTATTAAACTCTTCAAGTTTTTGTGCCTGTTTTTGGACATCATGTTCTAACACTTTACGCAGACTAATATCTCTCCACACCACATGTATAATAGGTTTTTGATGTAACATAATTCGAGTCAATACCACCTCACACCAAAACTCTTTACCATCTGACTTAAGATGCAACCATTCAAAATTACAAGTGCCATATTTTTCACACTTCTTGATCATAAGGTCTGCTTTTTCATAAGAGAGCATACCATCAGCTTGAAACTTTGGAGAGAGATCAAGTGGCGTTTTATCAATCACCTCTTTTTTTGAATCAAACGCTAACATCTTTACAACAGATTCATTACAATCGATAAACTTTTGGTTTTCCAAAAGTAAAATACCATCAGAGGATTTATTATAAAGTGTTTCAAATGCCTCTTTTTGCACTTCAAGCTCTTGCGTACGTGATTTAACTGTTTGATCTAATCTATGATTGATTGATTCAAGTGCTTTTTGACTATCTACTTGTTGATTTTCATAAAGTAAAATCACAGAATAGTGCCCTGTTAAAAAAAACAGAAGCATTAAAAAAGAGGTAAGATTATGTCCTGTCCAATACTCAGTAAAAAGATAGAGTAAGATCGAGGCAATCAAGATTGCAAGATACCAGTAAAAACCTGCTTTTTTACCTTGTAAAAACATAGCAGCCGATAGAAACATAAAAAACATCGTGACCTTCACTGCGTAGTCACCTGCATACATTAAAAAGAAACTAAAAAAGAAAAAGACAAAGAGAAAAACCTGAATAACACGATTAATATTTTTAGGATTTACTTGATTATAAAAGATGATATAGATGCCAAAGCTAAAAAGTATAAAATCAATAATACTCATCACATATTCAGCATGAAAATAGCGTACAAACCCCATCACAAGAGCGATTAAAGCAACTAATTGCACTGTAATATTGATAAATTTTGTACGGTATTTAATCAAATGCTCATTTTCTATACGGTTTTCACGTATGAGAAAATCTATAATAGTTTCCATATCAACCCCATGCTCATTCCCCTCTGACATATAAGAATATGTCACTATCAGATCGTCTTATCAATACTTTTATTTAATTAACAATTAGTGGGTATAATCTCTTTAAAAAAGTGTAAGGATAAGAATGGACTATTTGGAGATAGAAGGTAATAATAAATTAAGCGGTACAATCACCATTGATGGTGCAAAAAATGCGGCTCTCCCCCTTCTGGCAATGACAATACTGAGTCAAAGTGAAGTCAAAATAGAGAATCTCCCACGCGTCAATGATGTTTTCACAATGTTAAAACTACTTGAAAATCTAGGTGCATCTTATAGCTTTGAAGGAAATTGTGCAAAGATAGATGCTTCCTCTATCCACAATACCACAGCAATCTATGATATCGTACGTAAAATGCGTGCTTCAATTCTCACTTTAGGTCCACTACTTGCAAGATTTGGAAAGTGTGAAGTCTCTCTTCCAGGTGGTTGTGCAATAGGGCAAAGGCCTATTGATCTACATCTTAAAGCGTTAGAGATGATGGGTGCAGAAATTGTCATTGAACAAGGATATGTCAGAGCAACAGCCCCTGAAGGACTCAAAGGTACAACCATCGTTTTTGACAAAATCACTGTTACAGGAACTGAAAATATCGTCATGGCCGCAGCACTAGCAAAAGGAGAAACAAAAATTATCAATGCTGCAAAAGAGCCAGAAGTTGTGCAACTCTGTGAAGTACTCAACGCATCTGGTGTCAAAATTGAAGGTATTGGTAGTGATGAACTTATCATCCACGGGACAGAGCAAAAGCTACTCACTATTGATACTATCAGCGTTATTCCAGACCGTATTGAAGCGGGAACTTACCTCTGTGCAGGCGCTATTACAAATAGTGAAATTACACTCAAGAAAGTAAACCATACACATCTTTTTGCAATCATTCTTAAACTTCAAGAGATGGGATTTGATTTTGATCTAGGACAAGATTCAATCACAATCAAACCTGCTGTTAAAACCAAAGGCACAAAAATCATTACCAGCGAATACCCTGGATTTCCAACAGATATGCAAGCGCAATTTATGGCCCTCGCGCTTGTTGCTGAAGGGGCAAGTTCTATCGACGAGAAATTATTTGAAAATCGTTTTATGCATGTCAGTGAACTCATTCGTATGGGTGCCAATATCATTCTGAGTAACCACACAGCAACTGTAGAGGGTAATAATGAACTCAATGGTGCTGATGTCATGGCAACTGACCTTCGTGCGAGTAGTGCACTTGTGCTTGCAGCACTAGTTGCCAAAGGAACAACAAAGGTACACCGTATCTACCATTTAGATAGAGGCTACGTCGGTCTTGAGAAAAAGCTCCAACAACTAGGTGCAAAAGTCAAAAGACTCAAAGAGTAAAGATCTAAAGCCTAACAATACGATCACTTGCCCAAGTGGCAAGATCGTCATCATGCGTAATCAATACAATACCCACACGATCTAAAAACTGCATTAAAAGCTTCATTACATCAAGCTGTACAACATTATCAAGTGCAGAAGTTGGTTCATCAGCCAAAATAAGATCTGCTTTCATTAATAGTGCACGTAAAATTGAACAACGTTGTAACTGACCACCACTAAGTTGATGTGGCTTTTTCTCTAATAGTGCACTCTCTAGATTTAGTTTCTTTAAATATCCTTCAATCCCCTCAAGAGATGCGACCTCTTGAATTTGTGAAATAAGTGCATAAGAGGGGTGGAAAGAGCTATAAGGGTCTTGATAGATTTGTGCTATTTTAGACTTTTCTATACTCCCAAAATGGGGGTTTAAGACACCTGTAATGAGATCAAAAAGTGTACTCTTTCCACTCCCACTCGCACCAACTATAGAGACTACCTCACCCTTTTCTAAAGAGAGCGAAAAATCTTTATAGAGTAAAGCACCCTCTTTATACCCAAAAGTAAGATTTTCAATCTTTAAGATACTCAAGCTCTTGTGTGTCCATTTCCATAGACTTTATACTTATAGGTCGTCAACTCATTGATACCCATTGGTCCTCTAGCGTGTAATTTATTGGTACTAATTCCGACTTCTGCACCAAAACCAAACTCACCCCCGTCAGTAAACTGCGTACTTGCATTTAAATAAACACAGGCTGAGTCCACACTATTTAAAAAACGTTCAGCCACACCATAATTTTCTGTAATAATAGCATCCGAATGCCCAGAACCAAAACGTTTTACATGATTGATAGCTTCTGTTTCATCTACGACTACTTTAATAGAGAGGATATTATCCAAATACTCCGTATCAAAGTCTTTCTCATTTGCAACGCTTGTCTCTATAAGTTCTTGCGTTTTTACACACCCTCTTAACTCAGTTTGATACGCACCAAATGCCTCTTTTAATGTTGGTAATATAGTTTGTGCAATATCTTCATGGACCAACAGTGTCTCCATTGCTCCACAAATACCCGTACGTCTACATTTTGCATTGATACAGACGTTTAAAGCTTTCTCTAAATCCGCATCTTTATCGATATAAGTATGACACAACCCTTTATCATGTTTGACAACAGGAACCGTAGCATTTTCACTCACATAACGAATCAACCCCTCACCCCCTCTTGGAATAATAAGATCAACATATTGATCTTGTTTAATCAATTTAGAGACACCCTCTCTAGAAGCATCAGGAAGGAGCGAGATGATTTCAATAGGGAGATCATTGTGTATTAACACCTCTTGTAGCACTTTAGCAATTGCACTATTAGAGTGTTGGGCCTCTTTTCCGCCTTTTAAGACACATACATTTGAGCTTTTAAAACACAGCGCTGCTGTATCACTAGTCACATTAGGACGACTCTCATAAATAATACCAATCACACCAATTGGGATAGTTACTTTTTGGATTTGTAAACCACTCTCAACCGTCCACCCCTCAAGAATTCTGCCTACAGGTTCTTTAAGTGCAGCAATCTGACGAAGTGATTCTGCCATAGCAACCACACGCTTTTGATCTAATATCAACCTATCAATCATCGCCTCAGATAATGACTGATCATAAGCATATCCTAAATCTATTTTATTGGCATCGATAATCACTTCAACATGAGATTCAAGTGCATCCGCCATTTGTAATAATATACTATTTTTTAATTTCGTATCTATCGTGGCAAAAACAGCACTAGCTTCTTTTGCTTTTTTTAAAAATTGGTCCATAAAAACTCCTTGGTTATCAAAATTATATCAAAACTATTGAAAACTTAAGTCAAATCTGCTATAATCTCGCATTAAATTTTTATAATATAACAAGGATTTTAGTCATGGCACATAAGAAAGGTCAAGGTAGTACCCAGAATAATAGAGACTCTCAAGGTCAACGACTGGGCGTAAAAAAGTTTGGTGGAGAATTCGTAAGAGCTGGAAATATCATCATCAGACAAAGAGGTACAAAAGTACATGTTGGTGAAAATGTAGGTATTGGTAAAGATCATACAATCTTTGCACTTGTTGACGGTTACGTACAATTTCAAAAAAAAGATAAACAAAGAAACAAAGTTTCTGTTGTTCCAGCTGCAGTATAATTTACTAACGCTACTAAAAAAGGGGAAGCTTTCAAATGAAAGCTTCCCCTTTTTTTATGCCTAAAAGTTAGTTACGGTGCTTAATTACAGCCGCAACCTCCTCCACTATTATTGTTACTATTTCCTTCTGGTGCTTCACCTGCACCTGTTGAACATGCACTTACACCTGGAGGTGTTGTTGGTTGAATAGCTTCATTATCCACACCACCCTCTTCGTTAATCTGCTCAATCGTATTCCAAAGCTTCTCTGCTGCTTCTTGATAACGTTTCGCTGTTTCACTGCTTGGATCATGGAAAACTACTGGCTTACCACTATCTCCACCCTCTCTTACAGCAGGTTCAATTGGTATCTCACCCATGACTATTGACTCAAATTTTTCAGCCAATGGTGCAGTAGTTCCTTTACCAAAAATATCATACTCTTTACCTGTCTCAGGACAGATAAAACCACTCATATTCTCAACTACACCTGCAATTGGAATATTTAATTTTTTAAACATATCCAAACTTCTCTCAGTATCATCAAGTGCAACTTTTTGTGGTGTTGTAACACAAATACCTGCAGTTACAGGAACACTTTGCGCTAAACTCAACTGTGCGTCACCAGTCCCTGGTGGCATATCGATGACAAGCACATCTAACTCAGACCATAAGATATCTTGCAAGAGTTGCTGAATCGCTTTCATAATCATTGCACCTCTCCAGATAAGTGATTGGCCCTCTTCCATTAAACTTCCCATAGACATCACTTCAACACCATGACTTAAAAGTGGCTTCACTTTATTACCGATAATTTCAGGTTGCTCGCCATCTACACCCATCATACGTGGAATATTTGGTCCATAGATATCTGCATCTAAAAGTCCAACTTTCTTCCCTTGCATCGCTAACGCAATCGCTAAGTTTACAGTAGTTGTTGATTTACCTACACCACCTTTTCCTGAACTTACCATGACAAAGTTCTTCACATGTGGTGCAATATTTTTACCTTGTGAACTTGACTGCTTTGGCATTTTAGGTTTTGTCACGACAACATCAATTCTACTAGCCCCTAAAAGTTGTACTCTCTTAGTAATATCCTCTTTAAGCTCTTGCTCGACTTCAGGAGCAGATGAGGAGATATCAATCTCAACGTAAACACCATCGTCATTACTTTCAATCGCTTTTACAAATCCAAAATCTACAATACTTTTTGTAAATCCAGGATAGATGACCTCTTTTAAACTCTCTTCTATTTGTTCTTTTGTAATCATAAATTTCCTTCTGTAATTATCAATTAAGAGGGATAATCCTCTTAACTAACATTTATTATTGTGATATGGAGTGTTCTGCAACGATATCTTGCGTGATCTTATAAGAACAAAACTTTGGTCCACACATAGAACAAAACTCTGCTTCTTTAAATACATCTTGAGGTAGTGTCTCATCATGATACTCTTTAGCACGTTCAGGGTCTAAACAGAGTTCAAACTGTCGATTCCAATCAAATGAGTAACGTGCATCACTCATCTCATCATCCACTTTCATCGCATCTTTACGACCTCTAGCGATATCAGCGGCATGTGCCGCGATTTTATAAGCGATAATCCCTTCACGTACATCTTTGGCATTTGGTAGGCCAAGATGCTCTTTTGGTGTCACATAACAGAGCATACTCGCACCATGCCAACCACCAACAGCTGCACCAATCGCTGAACTAATATGATCATACCCTGCTGCGATATCTGTCACGAGTGGTCCTAAGATATAAAAAGGTGCTTCGTGGCAATACTCTTGCTCTAACTTCATATTTCTTTCAATTTGATTTAAAGGCACATGTCCAGGTCCTTCAATCATCACCTGTACATCTTTTTCCCATGCTTTTAACGTCAACTCTCCAAGTACCTTCAACTCTCCAAGTTGTGCTGCATCACTTGCATCATACAGACAACCTGGTCTAAGACTATCTCCTAAAGAGAGTGAAACATCATATTTACGACAAATATCTAAAATCTCATCAAATGCTGTATAAAATGGATTCTCTTTATGATAGTGCATCATCCATGCAGCCATAAGTGATCCACCTCGACTTACGATTCCCATTTTTCTATTGGCAACGTGTGGCATAAACTCTAATAAAAATCCTGCATGAATTGTAAAATAACTCACACCTTGCTTGGCCTGTCGTTCAATCACTTCAAGCATCTTTTCTATTGTTAGATCTTCGATTTTATTATTGATATCATGAAGAATTTGATACATAGGTACTGTACCAATTGGCACTGAAGCATTTTTAATAACCTCTTCACGGATCATGTCTAAATCTCCACCAGTAGAGAGGTCCATAATCGTGTCTGCACCATGTTTTTCACTCACTTTTACTTTTTCAACTTCTCCAGCTGCATCTGAAGCGAGTGCTGATGACCCGATATTAGAATTGATTTTGCACCCTGCTGCAATACCAATTGCCATTGGTTTTAAGTGCTGATGATTTACATTTGCAGGGATAATCATACGTCCTCTGGCAACCTCACTACGTACTAACTCAGCTGAGATCTTCTCAACTTTGGCAACATATTCCATCTCTTCGGTAATAATGCCTTGTCTTGCGTAATACATCTGCGTTTTAACGTCGTCAGATTCACGTTTTTTTAACCATTGTTCTCTCATTGTTTCCCCTTATATGTACCCTTTTATTGTACACAAATAGAGTGTAATTTTACAGAAATTAGATAAAAAAAAGCTTTCTATGTGTATAATTTCGTAACACTTTTTAAAAAAAGGACAAAAATTGCCTGATTTAACACTGATCATTTTATCAGCAGGAAACTCTACACGTTTTGGATCACAAACGAAAAAACAGTGGTTACGTATCGAAGATACTCCTCTTTGGAAATTTGTTGCTAAAAGATTTACAACACATTTTACATTTAAAGAGGTAATTATCACAGCAGGTGCTTCAGAACTCTCGTATATGCAGAAACAAAGTGATCATCGATTTGTCTTAGGTGGGGATAGCAGACAAAGCTCTTTAAAAAATGCTCTCTTTTTTGTCAAAACATCACATGTTTTAGTCACAGATGTCGCACGTGCGTGTATTCCTATAAAGATGGTAGAAGATATCATAAATGCCTATGATAAGGCAGATATCATCGTTCCCTACTTAAGTGTCAGCGATACCGTTGTCTATCAGGATGAGACTATTGACCGTGATTTAGTCAAATTAATACAAACACCACAACTCTCTAAAAGTAAAGTTTTGCAAAAAGCACTTGTACAAGATCAACTTTTTACAGATGACTCGAGTGCTATCAAATCGATAGGTGGGAGTGTTTTTTATACAAATGGTTCAATTAATGCTAAAAAAATTACAACATATGACGATTTAAAAGCGTTAGAGTGTTTGAACGCACCAAATGAGCGTACTTTCATTGGTACTGGCTTTGATGTACATCAGTTTTGTGAGAACAAAAAGATGTATCTTGGTGGTATTGAGATAGAGAGTAAGTTTGGGTTTAAAGCACATTCGGACGGCGATGTTGCACTTCATGCACTGATAGATGCACTTTTAGGTGCTATTGGCGCTGGAGATATTGGCGAGTTATATCCTGATAGCGATGCAGCATTTAAAGATATCGATTCTAAATTGATGTTAAAAGAGGTTATAAAGTTTGTCAAAGAGGTTGGTTTTGAGATCAATAACGTTGACATCACTATCATGGCTGAAACACCTCGACTCTCTTCTTATAAAGAGAAAATGAGAAAAACGATAGGCTCTATTTTAGAGTGTGAGCCAATTTTTGTGAATGTCAAAGCAACGACAACAGAAAAATTGGGTTTTATAGGCCGTAAAGAGGGTGTAGCTGTTGAAGCAGTTGCATCATTAAAATATTATAATTGGAAGAAAAGATGAAGATACTAATAGTAGAGAATGAGATTTATTTGGCACAAAGCATTTCAGCCAAGCTGACTGAATTAGGACATGTATGTGAGAGTGCCTCCTCAATTAAAGATGCCATCAAAGATGAAGAGTTTGATGCAGTTTTACTCTCAACAAATATTTCAGGACAAAACTTTTATCCTGTCATTGAACATTATAAAAACTCTATTGTCATTTTAATGGTATCCTATGTTAGTAACGATACAGTTTCAGGACCATTAAAAGCTGGTGCAAATGATTATATACTCAAACCATTTATGATTGAAGAGTTAGTACGAAAACTTGATCATCTCCAAGATTATATTATTTTCAAAAAAGAGAATGCAACGTATAAGAGTTATATTGATCATGTACTTAAGCAAAATACGCCTCATCAGATTACAGCAAAAACACCCCTACCATTACTTATCAAAACAACATATCAAAAAGTAGCCGATGCTGTTGTCTTTAATTTTGCCAAAGAGTATAATGAATCTTTTACCTTTATCTCACTAGATGATGCGGACGCTTTATCACAATTAAAAAAGATTCATGAGAAAGAATTAGTGTATCTTATTGACTATCAAAATATAAAAAAGAGTGATAAATCTAAAATTTTATCACTTATTCAAAATCGCCGTGTTATACTCTCTACCACAGATTTAAATGAGCAAGTTGATGATCTGGAAATTTTTGAGATAAAAAATGACGATGGTGTTTTTGAAAAGGGTGATATTCTCTCTATCGAGAACTATGTAAAATATATCATTCTAAAATATCAAACAAAATTCCCAGATACTGAACTAAGTAAAAAGCTCGGCATTTCGAGAAAAAGTTTATGGGAAAAAAGAAAAAAATATGGGATCTCAAAAAAGAAATAGAGAGCTTTATTTAGACAGTGAAGCTTTAGCAACACTGCGTATGTGTAAGGAGGGAATCCTCTCTCCTGTGACACGACTAATGAATAAGCAAGAAGCAGAACAGGTAGATGCCACTTCTGCTTATCAAGGCAAATACTTTCCTTTCTCTTTTATTTTAGCACCAAGTGGCAGACGTAATGAAGAAGTGTTAAAGTCGGCTAAGAAAAATGATATACTTGACATTATTGTCAATGATGAAAAGTGTGGTGAATTAGTTGTTGATGAAGTTTTTCTAATCGATAGAGAAAAACGTGTAGAGAAAATCTTCTCTACCACTGACCCTTCCAATCCAGGTGTGGCAGATACTTTACGACGTCTTGGTAACTATGCAATATCTGGTGAAACAAGAATCAACTCTGATGAAGTCAAAAAGTATAAAAGAGAGATTCAAGAACAAAAAGAGCTTTTAGGTGCTAAAAAAATCTCCGCTGTAATGCTCTCAGCAAAACCTTTTCATAGAGCACATGAGCGTATGATACGTATTGCACTTGATAAGAGTGATCTTTTAGTACTCTTTTTACTAAAACCTTATAAACATGACTCATTCACTTATGATATTCGTTACAAAACCCTCAAGTACTTTATCGATAACTTTTTACCCAAAAATCGTGTGATTATCATCCCTTTTGAGAACACCTACCTCTTTGCAGGACTTGATAATATTATCTTAGACTCCATTGCTGCAAAGAACTATGGCTGTAACAGTATCTCTATTGGGCAAAGCCATCAAGGTATTGGCATGTATTATGATAAAAATGGTACGAAGTCCATTATTGACTATTTTAAAGAGCTCGATATTGGTATTACAATGAATGTTGTCAATGAGTTTGTCTACTGTAATGAGTGTAAAACACTCGTCAGTACCAGATCATGTCCACATGGTAGGCACCATCATATCTCATATAACTCAGAGCTTATTTATGAGCTCTTAAAAGTAGGGGTTTTACCGCCAGCTGTGTTGGTGCGTAAAGAGTTATCCGCCATTATTTTAAGCCATCTCTTTCCTAATAGATTTGAAGATCTCACAGGAAAATTTACAAACTTTTTTCCAGGGACCGGGCTTATAGAAGAGATGAATGAAGAGCAATTTTATATGCAAATTATGAGTCTTCACCAAACTGTATCACTCACTTAAGTAAGGAGAAGCGTCGTGCGTAGAGCTTTTTTAACATTTTTTTATACGGGATTACTCCCCAAAGCCCCTGGGACTTGGGGCACACTTGCAGGTGCAGCTGTGGGTGCACTTATCCTTTACTACCTTTCACTTGAAACACTCTTTTTATCTATGGTACTTATTACGATTATAGCTGTAAGAGAGATTGATAAAGAGGAAGCAGAATCAGGCATACATGATGCCAGCGAAATTGTTATCGATGAAGTTGCAGGTATCTGGCTTGCGATGGCAATGAGTGGAGCAACATTAACACAGATTGTACTCAGCATCATCTACTTTCGTATCTTAGATATTTGGAAGCCCTCTGTCATTGGGCGGGTAGATAAACATGTCAAAGGAGGCATGGGTGTTATGGGTGATGATCTACTAGCAGGTGTCTTTGCAGGTATTCTCTCCGCAGGTACCTACCAAGTCTTAGGCTATTTTCATCTTCTTTAACATTACACGCATGCTACACGAAGTATGATTACAATTTCGCAAAGGATTTTTTATGAAAGTACTTCTGCTTGAAGATGACCCCATTCTTTCAGATATCATGTATGATCATCTTGATGATAAAGCGTATAATGTAATACTCTGTAGTAATGGAGAAGAGGCACTAGAGTGTATTGACGAAACAAACTTTGATCTCTTTATCTTTGATATCAATGTACCTATGAAAAATGGTATAGAGGTCTTACAAACAGCACGTGATTATCAAAAAAACACACCTACCATTCTTATCACTGCCTACCAAGATATTGAACACCTTAAAAATGGATTTGTCGCAGGATGTGATGATTACATCAAAAAACCTTTTGAACTCGAAGAGCTTGACCACCGTATTGAAAATATCAAGAGAAAATTTAATATTGAAGTAGACCAGAGTATTAAAATTGGACAAAATATCTCATTTGACTTTGAAAAACATACTCTCAAGAAAGAGGGACACTTACATAAACTCTCTCAAAAAGAGTGTCAAATACTAAACTACTTTCTCAATAATCAAAAACGGGTTATCTCTAATGATGAACTGATCCAAAATATATGGGAATTTGATGAAATGCCAAGTAACGCCACACTGCGTGTCTATATCAAAAATCTACGTGTTATTTTAGGACATGATAAAATCCAGACAATCCGCGGATTGGGATATAGCTTTGAATAAGGATGAAAAACGCTCTCTTATTAGTTTTATCACACTCTATACGATATCTTCCCTGCTCTTAATGAGTATTATCGCTATTTTATACTACAACAAAGAGTTAGAAGGTCAGAAAAAAACTTGCCAAAAAGATCTCCAAGAGAGTGTCATGGCAGTTGAAATGGGACTGATGCAAGCAAAAATGAACGGTAAGAAGTATATTTTTTGCCCTTTAGACTATATTTTGCCTGTGGCACTTTTTGATGCGAATAAAACAGTTATCGCATCAAACCAAAAATTTCCTTTGCATAATTATGAGGAAGGTTTACATATGGAAAAAGCCTATGTACATCTTGTGAAAAAACTCAAAGAACCAATCCAAAATATATACTATATCTCTGCAGAAGATGCAAGTATGCAAACAAGTATCGATAACTTAAAATATCTTATCTTTGCAACGATCTTTATCTCCTCAATATTTATCGCATTTATCGGCTATTTACTCAGTAAACTCCTCCTAAAGCCTGTAAAAGAAAAAATAGCCCATATTGATCATTTCATCAAAGATAGTGCACATGAGATCAATACCCCTGTTACAGCCCTCTTGATGAGTGTTTCAGCCCTCAAGAAAAAAGGGTTAAGTGAAGAAAAACTACTGCGCCATATTACGATCAGTTCTAAGCAGATCTCAGATATCTATAACTCACTCTCGCATATCGCTTTTAGTGATATTCAACAGCGAAATGAAATTGTAAAGTTTGATCTTAAAACTGAAGTACAAAAAAGCATCACATTTTATGCAGAGATTGCACAAGCCAAACAGATTACAATTCAAAATGAACTTAACCCTTGTTATATAGAGATGGATAGAGAAAGTGCCTCTAAACTTGTCAATAACCTACTCTCTAATGCTGTCAAATATAGCCATCATGGCAAAATCGTCACTGTTACCCTCAAAGATCATAAACTTACCATAGAGGATCGAGGTATCGGTATTAGTAAAAAGGATCAAGAAGAGATCTTAAAACGCTATAAAAGAGGTACAGACGCAGTAGGTGGATTTGGAATTGGACTTGATATTGTTAACGAAATCTGTAAAGAGTATGACTTAACACTCACCATCCAATCACAACTCAATCAAGGGAGTACGTTTCAACTTGACTTCTCTAAGATTAAAGCCTGATCATTTCATAAGCATCTTTTTAAGATCAAAATAAAAGAGTGAACCTACACCAGGTTCACTCTTGATTTGAAGATCTGTACTATGTAGTTTTAAAATAAACTTCACAATATATAACCCAACCCCAATAGAGTTATCCCAAGAGAGATCACCTACTCTAAAAAAGCGTTTGGTAATATTAGAGAGATCACGTGATTCAATTCCAATGCCCTTATCTTCAATGTAAATCTTCTCCTCTTTCATAAAGATATTGACTTCATCCTCTGAATATTTCAGTGCATTCTCAATCAAATTGATAAAGAGGTTTTCGATCATTGCATTATCTGCATAAAGAGTCACATCTTTGACATCGATATTAATCTCTTTATCTTTATATTTTTGCATCAAAGTCTCTTTGACATCTTCAAGCAAAGATTTGAGTTTAAACTTTGAAAACTTAGGCTTAAAGTCATCGTTATCAAGCTTTACTGCCATAGAGAGCCGATCTATCATATCTGAGATCTTATCTGCATTTTTACTAATCTTCTCTAAAAAACGCTCTTCCATCACTGGACTAATATCTTTATCCTCTTTAAGTGTTTGCGCATATCCCATAATTGCAGCCACTGGATTTTTAAACTCATGACTAATTGCTGAGATAATATCACCCTGTTTTTTATTTAGCATTTTGAGATTTTTTGTATATTTATTCTTTTGCTCTTCTCTTTTTTTTAGCTTTTTTGAAATTTGTTGTAGTTGATTTAAGATAGTATGAAACTCTCGGGTATTCGTTGTATAAGCTTCTACCTCAAAATTTTTATTCAAAAGGTCTGTCAAGCGCTCTTTAGTATTATTCACATCTTGGGTAATATTTCTATTGATACGCATCGCAACAAAAAAGGCTAAAAACATAGAGAGTGCGAAAAAAAGTGTTGCTTTTGCCCAAAAATTATAAAACTTTTTGTTAATACTCTCTAATGAATATGCTAAACGAAAATAGAGATTTTGCTCTCCTAAAAGCATCGGTTTAGCAACATAGAGAAAATCGGTTTTAACACTCTGACTATACCGCACAGATGATCCACTCATCAATTGATGGGCTTCTATAATTTCAGCACGATCACTATGATTTTCCATCAAAGTCTTATTTTTATCACTCTCTGCAAGCACAATACCATCATCTGAGATTATTGTCACACGTACACCGGTTCTATCTTTAACATCTTTTGCAATATCATCTAAATCATCTGTAGGTTTGATATGTACAAGATCAATCATGTTACTAAGCATTGTTTTGTGGTTATTAATCTCAAGATCTTTGAGAATAATATAGCCTATGAAGGCTACAACTAAGAGAGTAGAGAAGAAAAGAATAAAGTAATTTCTAAAATAGAGTTGATTTAATCTTAACAAATTTGATACCCGACACCTCTGATGGATTTAATATAATTTTTCTCTTTATCTGGATCTATCTTCTTTTTTAATCGATTGATCGTTACATTGACAGTTTTCTCTTGTTTGACTTCAAATTCATCTGCCCAGACATATTCTAACAAAAAATCTCTGTCAAGTACACTATTTTTATGTTTGATAAAACAAGCCAATAGATTAAACTCTAATTTAGTAAGGTTAACTTCATTTTTAGCCACATATGCAGTACGTGTACTTAAATCTAGGACAATATCACGATAAGAGATCTTTCCTTCAGTAATACTTTTAGTACGTTTTAAGATTGCTTTGACACGAAGAGAGAGTTCATTCATGTTAAACGGTTTAGTGATATAGTCATCCCCTCCACGTTCAAATCCCTCTTCAATATCATTTTCATTGGCTTTAGCTGTCACAAAAATTACCGGAGTGATAAAACCTTTGTCTCTAAGCATCTTGACAAAATCAGACCCCTCAATACCAGGGAGGTTACGATCTACAATCATCAGATCAACCTCCTCTTCAGCTAAAAAAGGTTCCACATTTTTCGTCGAGAGGAATCCCTCAGTTTCAAATCCCTCTTTTTGTAGACGATACTCCATCAACTCTAAAAGATCTTCTTCATCTTCGATCAAAACGATCAGGGCATTCATATCTTAATCTTTCCACCTTTTTGTGCATAAAATGAGAGCTTCACAATATCAACTGATCTATCTGAGATTCGCTCAAGCTTTCGCATAGAGTCTAAAAAACGGATAAAATCACTTGCTTGTTCTGGAAGCACACAGATCTGTTCTAAGAGTGACTTCTCTAAAATTGAGAAGATATCATCACACTTACTCTCTTCTACATTAACTACTCTATGGATATGTTCAAGTCGTTCAATATCAGTACTATGAATACTATCAACAGCAGCCCTAAGAGACTTTTTAGTACTTTCATGAAAAGAGATAGCATTGTTTTTAAGCAACGTTAAATCAACTTCACCACTAATTTGCATTTTAATATGTTTTGCATGCCCTCTGATATAATCACTAATTCTGGTTAACTCATTGGTAATTTTGAGATAAGCAATTAACACTCTTAAATCTTTTGCCTCAGGTGAAAAGAGTGCTAAAGTTTTAATAATCTCATTATCAATTTTATTACTTTGATTATGTGCATCTTTCATCATCTTTTTGGCTTCAGTGGCTTTTTCAATATCATCATTGGCAAATGCCTCACATGAACGTTCAAAAGCAGTATAAACATCTTCAGCCAATACAGTGACTTGTGATTTTGATCTATCCATAATCTCTTTATAGTTTTGTAACATTATCCATACCTTCCTGTAATATAGTCTTCAGTTTTCTGCTCTTTTGGATTCAAAAAGATCTTATCTGTACGATTATATTCAATTAAATTACCTAAGTGAAAAAATGCCGTATAGTCGCTCACACGTGATGCTTGTTGCATATTATGTGTTACTGTAATGATAGTATACTCTTTTTTTAACTCTAACATCAACTCTTCTATCTTCTCAGTACTGATTGGATCCAGTGCAGATGTCGGCTCATCCATCAAAATAATATTAGGCTTAACCGCAATTGCTCTTGCAATACATAAACGTTGCTGCTGTCCGCCAGAGAGAGAAGTTCCAGGATCTTTAAGTTTATCTTTGACTTCATTCCAAAGATTTGCAGCTTCCAATGACTTTTGTACTAACGCCTCCTCTTCAGGACCTTTTTTAACAATATCATGCATACGTGCAGCATAGGCAATGTTTTCATAAATACTCTTTGGAAAAGGATTAGGTCTTTGAAACACCATCCCTACACTTTTACGAACAGCAACAACATCGACATCTTTATTATAGATATTTTGCCCATCAATAATTACATCACCTTCAATACTGGCAATAGGAATAAGGTCATTCATACGATTCAAACATCTTAAAAATGTCGATTTACCACATCCTGAAGGTCCAATAAATGCTGTGATACTATTTTCAAGTACTTCTAAATTAACATCAAACAGTGCCTGTTTTTCACCATACCAAAGGTTTAAGTTTTTAGCTTCTACCTTAATATTCTTTGCTTTTTTATCTTTTCCCATTACCACTTAACCTCATATTTTTTTCTTAAATAAATTGCAATAGCATTGAGTGCCATTAATATTGCTAAAAGCACTAATATCGCTGCTGCTGTCCGCTCGATATAAGCAGTTTCAGGCATTGAAGCCCATGTAAAAATTTGTGCAGGAAGTACAGTTGCCGCATCTGTCACCGACGTTGGTGCATCAGGTACAAAAGCAATCATTCCCACAATAATAAGTGGAGCAGTTTCACCCATCGCTTGTGCTAAACCGATAATTGACCCTGTTAAAATACCAGGCATTGCCAATGGTAAAACATGATCTTTTACAATCTGCCAACGCGTCAACCCTAATCCAAATCCTGCTTCTCTAATCGAAGAGGGAACTGAACGAAGTGCTGCACGAGAACTTACAATGACTACAGGAAGTGTCATTAATCCAAGAGTCAAACCACCTACCAATGGTGAACTCCTAGGTACTCCAAAAAAGTTTATAAAAATTGCTAACCCTAATAAACCAAAAAGAATTGATGGAATAGCCGCAAGATTATTGATATTAATCTCAATAATCTCTGTTAGTCTATTTCGTGGTGCAAACTCTTCTAGATAAATTGAGGTCATAACCCCTATTGGAAAAGCAAATAACATAGTGACAATCAGTGTTAAGACTGTTCCTACTGCGGCAGAAAAAAGCCCAGAATACTCAGGGTTTTTAGAATCGCCATAGGTAAAAAAGATGTTATTAAAACGAAGTTCCACCTGACCACTTTTTTTAAGTTCATCAACATATTTCTGTTGCTTACTCTTTAGTTTTGTATAGTGCCCTTTGAGATACTGATCAACTTGATCATCAGCTAAAACCCATACTGAAACTGTTTTCCCCATCAGTGAAGGATCCTCCTTCACTTTTCTAGGAAGTGTTCTAAGATCTGCACGACTGACTAATTTTCGAAGACGCTTATCAATTGCTAACCTTGGGTTATCGACTGTTTTTTCATTATAAGTCACTTCAGTTTTTATCCATGCCTGTTTAAATGCTGGAACACCCTTGGTAAACATATCAGCTAAAAACCAAATTAAAAAGATAGAGGTAATAATAACGCTAAAAAGTGCTCCATACTTGAAAATTGTAGACTTTTTATGTCTTTTTTTTAATTGTGGATTTGTAAAAATATTATTTTTCATCTTGACACCTATAAATTTGAGACTTTATATTTCTCTTTGAATCGTTTGATCATATAGACAGAAATTGTATTGATCACCAAAGTAACAAAAAAGAGCACTAAACCTAAAGCAAAAGCAGAAAGCGTTAATGCCGAATCAAACTCTTGATCACCTGTTAGGGCATCCACAATAATCACTGTTACCGTTGTCAAATCTTCAAGCGGGTTCCAAGTAAGATTTGGTCTAAGCCCTGCAGCCATTACCACAATCATAGTCTCCCCTAATGCACGAGAAACACCAAGCAATACTGCCGCAATGATTCCAGGCATTGCTGAAGGCAAGATAATATCTTTAATCGTTTCTGAAGTCGTCATACCTAAAGCATATGACCCCTCTTTCATCGAACGAGGTACTGAACTAATAACATCATCAGAGAGAGATGAAATAATCGGGATAATCATAATCCCCATCACAATGCCCGGTGCCAATGCATTATTAAAAGAAGCTTCCAAACCAAAAAAATCAGCGACATTGACCACAAGCGGTGCAACAGTAATTGCAGCAAAAAAGCCATATACAACTGTTGGAATACCTGCTAACATCTCCATAATTGGTTTAAAACTATTACGAAATTGTGGCGTAGCGTATTGGGAAAGATAGATCGCAGAAAAGAGTCCAAAAGGCACAGCAATAAGCATCGCAATAAAGGTGATCATAAATGTACCAGCAAACAATGGCACAGAACCAAACATTGCCTTAGCAGCACCTGCAGCATCTTCTGCACGCCCTGCTCCCTCTAAGAACGCAGCCTCAGTTGACCACTGTGTTCCAGTGATAAAATACCAAAAACTCTGCATATTAAAAAAGCGTATAGATTCAAAAATAATGGATATCAAGATTCCAAAAGTTGTTAAAACTGAAATCATTGAAGCTAAAAAAAGTATTTTACGAATAACACTCTCTACAATATTTCGTGCTTCAATCTCAGGTTTAATCATCTTCAAACCGATGATTAAACTTAAAGCACCCATTGCTAATGCTGCTGCAACTAAAAAAGTTTTAGGTATTGCATCAAAGCCAAAAAGTGAAAAAAGTATCCCTACCACAGCAACAGTAATTGCGGGGATAATTACTGATAAAAATGAGAGCCACCCATATTGGTCACTTTGTGAGTGCATATGGATACCGCTGGTAGTGATCAATGCTGCTTTTCTTTTGCCTAAGAAATATCCAACAATTGATAAAGGAGTGATCACACCAAAAAATAGAAGTGCAAGAGAACCTGCAGTCATAAATGGATCCTTAAAAGTTAAAAGATATAGTAAGCAGTGTTAGCATTAACGCTAACACTGCTAAGAATTATGAAATTATTTTGCTAAATCAGCTTCTGTAAGTTTTTTACGATCAGTTACCGCTTTTTGAATCGCTTCAAGTTGTGCTTTTGGTAAAGAGATAAGACCTATTTCACTTAAAATCCCCTCTTCACCAATCATCTTATCAGCCATAAAAAGATTGACAAAAGCATCTAATGATTTAACATCTTTAGCATGTGTATTTTTGATATAGAAGTAGAGACTTCTTGAGAGTGGATAAGCACCTGTTCCGATATTTTCTGCTGTAGGTTCTTTACCATCAATCAATGTACCTTGTACTTTATCACTATTCTCTTCTAAGAAGCTATATCCAAAAATCCCAAAAGCTTTTGGGTTTTTATCTAGTTTTTGCACAATCAAGTTATCATTTTCACCAGAAGGTACATAAACACCATCTGTTCTAATTTTATGATATTTTTTATGCCCAGCATTAGTATACACGTCCATCTTCTTCGTTTGTGATTTCATAATCATATCTTCAAACGCATCTCTCGTTCCTGAACTTGTTGGAGGACCATAAACTACAATATCACGTGATGGAAGTGCAGCATCAATGTCACTCCATTTTTTATAAGGGTTTTTGATCAATGATTTTCCATCTTTACTTGGAACATCTGCTGCAACTGCTAATAAAATCTGTTTTTTTGTTACACTAAAAGGCTTGTTCTTCTTGCTATCTGCAAATGCAATACCATCATACCCAACAACAGCCTCAGTGATATCTATAACGCCATTCTCTTGGCACATTTTAAACTCATTGATTTTCATTCTTCTTGAAGCATTTGTGATATCTGGAGTATCTAATCCATTACCTTTACAAAAAAGTTTCATACCTCCACCAGAACCTGTTGATTCTACTACTGGTGTTTTATAGTCGGTTGTTGCACCTAGCTCCTCGGCTACAGCACTTGAAAATGGATATACAGTTGATGATCCGACAATTTTGACTTGCTCTCTTGCTTCAGCTACAGTAAAAAGTGCTGCAGCGGCTGCTAAAGCTACTAAAGATTTTTTTAATTTCATAAAATTTTTCTCCTAGATTATATAGAAAACGATTATAGATTAACTTGGTTACAAAACGATTACATTTTTGTAACCAAAGTGACAAAAGCCCAGAACTGTAGGGTTTTCATAATCTACAGTTCACAATATCATCAGGTCATTACCAGTTAATTTCAGCAGTTAACATGAGTGCTGTCTCATCTTCATTACCCACCTCTTCAGTGAGTACATTTGCAATAAATTCAATATTTTTATTATATTTATGTGTAACACCTGCAATCATTCTTGTTTTTTCCGTTCCATCACTATCCATCTCAAAATAGTCATATCTGCCTATCAAATTCCATTTTGGCATAAAACGATATTCACCATTTGCAGAATATCCTTCTCCTGCATATTTATCATGTGCATCATTAGTTGTGATATATTGAGCAGAAAGTAAAAATGCTGGTTGGTTATAGACAGCATGCAGCCCCATCCAGTTCAAATCTTCATTTTTATGTTTGTTACTTTCAGCGTTTAATTGTCCTAAAAAAGAGATATTTGCATAAGTATGTTTTGCTTTAGATTTTTGCGTTCCACCACCAAGCGCATGATAGGTTAATCGCCACTCTGTTGAGAGTCCTTCACCATCCTCTTCTCCATGGTACCCTTCACCATTAAAAATACCTAATTCACTAGAGAAATTTTCGGTTTTAGTTTTAAAATTAACACCAATATCTGCAGAGTTTGTCAAATGTGCACCATTACCTGCTTCTACAAATACTTTTGAGATTGATCTATAGTTCCATCCACCATGCTCTTCATAATCAATCCAAGGACGATGTGCTTGACCAATTTCAACACCTGTAAATGGTAATACATTATCTAAATAGAGATATGCATACTTTAATCTGGTATTCCATGTTCCGTAGATATCACCACCTACTACCTCTTTATCATCATCAACTTGATGTGTATCTAATGTAATTCGAAAAAAACTTTTTGGATCTTCTGCAAAGTAAGCCTTAACCTGTAGGTAATTTCTTCTTGTTTCAAATTGATTTGAATCATCAGTATGTACAAACCCTAAATAGTGTTTACCACTAAACTTCAAAACTGCTGCTTTTGATTTTACAGTAACCCCTTCTGCTACTACCGAAGTTGTAAGTGCTGCCAATGCCGTTAGAGATAATAGAATTCTTCTCATTTTGCCCTCTTTTTGGTAAAATTTTTTTTTGCGTTGGAATAATAACCTAGTTTTATTACATTTTGATTACAAAATAATTACAGTATGGTTACAAGTGCAATAATTAAAGAAAAATCGAGATATTATTTTACTATAACTTCAAAAAGTGAGGCAATCAAATGGAGATTCAGACCATCAAGAAGATGCAGAAAAAAGCTATTAAATCAAGTGGTGTTGATTTTATTAAAATGGGACTAGCAATACTGTTTATGGCAGCAGTACTTATCTACAGTTTCTCTTCAACAGGAGACATACCCAATAATACATTTTTAGCAATCGCAGCACTCTTTGGTGCTTATATGGCAATGAATATAGGTGCAAATGATGTCGCCAACAATGTAGGACCCGCGGTTGGTTCTAAAGCACTAACCTTAGGTGGTGCAATCGCTATCGCTGCAATATTTGAAGCAGCAGGTGCGATTATTGCTGGGGGAGATGTTGTTAAGACCATTAAAAAAGGGATTATTGATATTAGTGCATTTGGGGGCAATACAGATCAATTTATCTGGGCTATGATGGCAGCACTCCTTGCAGCAGCACTTTGGCTCAACTTTGCAACAGCCTTTAAAGCACCAGTCTCCACAACACACTCTATTGTCGGTGGTGTCATGGGTGCAGGAATTGCAGCCGCAGGTTTTTCTATTGTGGCATGGGGAACCATGGGAAAAATTGCAGCGTCATGGATCATCTCTCCACTACTAGGGGGTATTATTGCTGCGGGTTTTTTATTTGCTATTAAAAAAACTATTGTCTTTAGAGACGACCGGGTTATTGCAGCAAAAAAATGGGTACCATTTTATGTTGCAGTAATGTCTTGGGCTTTTGTAACTTACCTGACACTCAAAGGATTAAAGAAAGTTTGGCCATCTATTGTCTCTTTTGTCAATGATACACTTTTCTTTACACTTCCAGTCACTAAAAAACCAACTTTTTTAACAGCAGCTCTTTTAGGGCTACTAATCGCTATTATTGTCTTTTTCTTTGTTAAAAAGCGTATGGTAAAATCAGGTAATTTAGAAAACAATCGTGCAAGTGTCAATAAACTTTTTACTATTCCACTTATCTTTGCAGCAGCACTCCTTAGTTTTGCACATGGAGCAAATGATGTTGCTAATGCTATTGGGCCACTGGCTGCAATCAGTGATGCTGTCATGAGTGGTGGTATCTCATCAAAAGCAGGTATTCCACTTTGGGTGATGGCTGTAGGAGCTATCGGTATCTCTGTGGGATTAGCACTCTATGGTCCAAAACTGATTAAAACAGTAGGGTCAGAAATCACTGAACTTGATCAAATGCGTGCATTTTCAATCGCAATGGCTGCCGCGATCACTGTTATTATAGCCAGTCAACTTGGTCTCCCTGTCAGCTCTACACATATTGCGGTAGGAGGTGTTTTTGGTGTTGGCTTTCTACGTGAGTGGATGGAATCTTATGATGAGAAGCAAGTAATCGCTGATGAAAAAGAGGTTATTGAAGATGAACAAAAAAATCTTAAAGCATTTCAAGCTGAGCTTGAGACACTAGAAGCTAAAGAGCGCAAAGATAAAAGTGATTACAAACGTATTGTTACACTCTATAAACTTATTGATGATGAAGAGGAGAAGATTAAAGAAGCGAAAAAAATTCTTAAATCCACGGAAAAGATTAAATATGTCAAAAGAGATGCTGTTAAAAAAATCATTGCAGCATGGGTTATTACTGTCCCGGCAGCAGCACTACTCTCAGCAATGATTTTCTTTATGATCAAAGGGATGTTGATCTAATCAACACCCCCTTTGTTCCATAGCAAGCGCATGTTGTGCTTGCCAAAAGAGCTCAAAACTCTTCTCTATCGTTAACTCATTAGAGGCCAATAGTGCACTTTTAGCCATCGCCTTTAACTTTCGATCATCACTAAATAGTGTATTGAGTGCCTCTTTCCATACTCTTTGTTGATTAGCGGCCAAAACATATCCATTAAAAAAACTTTTATTAACAATACTTTGTGGCCCGCCAATGTCACTTACCAATACTGGCAAAGCACTTGCCATCGCTTCAATAACCACCTGCCCTAAAGTATCCGTATTAGAAGGGAAGATAAAAAGATCTGCACTTGCATAGAGTGTGGAGAGTGTTTTCCCCTCTTGATGCCCTAAAAACCTGATGTTGTATTGTACATATTTCTCTTTTTGATTATAGTATGCTCCACTCCCAATCAAAACTAACCACTCACGTGAACCTTCCTGATAACGCTCTATCCATAGATCTAGCAAAAATCCTATATTTTTCTCTTTTGTCACACGACCTACAAAAAGTGCCTTTTTAGCACTAGCAGGAATACCATATTTTTCCCAAACACCTTGATCTCTTAATGCTGGATCAAACCTTGAGGTATCAATTCCTGCAGGGATAGTATGTACTTGATGTTTTTGAAATTCTAAACGATTTTGAAGCTGTGTTCGATACATCTCTGAACGAATAAAGAGACCTTCAAATCGCTTATAAAAAATTTTTTCAAATTTCTGGGTAAATCTTTCAATCCATCTACTTTTAGTATTTACAAAGAGATAAGAAGGAAAATCTGTATGATACGTACCCATCACTGGAATCTTTAATATCCTTGCACTTATGAGTGCACTCAGACCAAGCATCCCAGGAGTTGAAATATGCAAAAGATCAGGTTTTCTCTTTTTTATCTCTTTATGTAATTTTAAAAATGGAGGAATCACTAAATCAAGTTCAGGATAAAAAGGCATTTTAAAAGCTAAAATAGGTTTTATATTTTGTAAATTCCAAGCACTTTGACAATAGTTTTTCTTCGTTGAAGTAATGACTGTAAATGCCTTCTCCTTCTGCCTTGAGATTTTTGCGATATCTTGAATAAACCGCGAAACACCATTGGCATCACAAAGAGTATCTGTCACTAAACAGAGTTTAAGATCTTCTGTAGACATAGTATCAAGCAGCTTGGGTAATACGTAACATTTTCTGACTATTATCTACAAAATTTAACAAAACACTATCACCTTGCCATCCATTTTGTATCACAATCTCTTCAAGGGTCTCTATATCATAGATAACTTCAAGATAAATATATCCTTCAAGACTCACTAATACGCCTTCAAAACCTGCTTTTTGTGCAAATTTAATCTCATCTTTAAATGCTTTTCTCACTTTTTTTAAAAGCTTTTTCAAGAAATTTTCCTTACAAAATTTGGGTCAATTATTGTAATACTAAATTATTGCAAAAAGGTTACAAGATGCTATTTTTATGTAACCCTTTTGTAATGGAAGATCTCTTATTTAGTTTCAAAAGCTTGAGGATAGGCAAAAATAGGAAGATACTCTGCATCATAATTATCCCCATTTTCATCAATCAACGTTAGCGTATCCCCTACCCCTTTTGTAATACTTTCACTATGGTCATAAGGTCTATCTGTAATGATTTCACCAAATGTATAAGGTGTCATATCGTCAATATGTGTAAATCCATTCTCTTCATCACGAAAATATCTAAATGTAAATGGTATCTGTCCAAAATAGTCTTTGCCTTTTGTATAGCGTTGGGTTGCAACCACTTTTCTATATCCTGTCGCACCTACTAGAGACTCATTTAACGTAGGATAGAGTAGTGGTGCTTGAATATATCCTTGTGCATCAAGATACTCTTTTTTTGCTGTAAATTCACGTATGAGTTTAAGTCGAAGTGTTTGAATTGTTCTTACTTGTGTAACAGAATCAAACTCAAGTGCAGGAAAATCATCACTGTATCCTCTCTCTCTTTGAATCACATCTTTGAGATACCCCTCCATTGAGTTTGGCATATCACCATAGAGTGAAGCGCCTACGACATGATTTAGAAAATAGCGAAATTCACCCATCTTTGTATCACGATTGATAGGGTCACCACGATGTGCACGGCCAGATGTCATCTGCGCACTACTGGTTATGTTACGCTCATATCCAAGGTAATCCATCTCCTTCCATCCTAAATCACCTGCAAACTTACGTGAAAATGACCATACGGTATCAATCGTATTACCTGTACCTGAACTAAACTGTTCTGGCTCAAATCCATAAGTTGAACTATGACATCCCACACATTGAAGTAACTCTTCAGGACTTTGACCTCGAAGCTCCCCTTGCTTATCTTCTATAAAACCAGAGAGGTACCACCCTGCTCCATTGTCTATCCATGACTCATGCTTGTTATAATAAAGCGGTGCATTCTCCTCCTTTGCAACCACTTCACCAGGATAGTACATCTTATACTTGTACATATAACGAATCTCTTTGACACGATTTGCCCTTGTACCAGGATAACTATTTTTTGATACATCACGACCATCTGCATCCATATCTACATAGTGTAAAGGATGGGCAAACTCTGTTCCTAAAGGGAAGAGTCCCTTATCCGTATCCTCAGACTTTGCTGCACCTACATAAAAGTCATCTCCACTCTCTAATCTATCTTGAATTGCTCTCTCCAAGAGCGCTAAATTAGTCTTATAGATAGTAAGATTGTACTCGCCACGCTCATCTTTCATAAATTTGGGAGCCATACGAATATAGACACCACTAACACTGCCTGTATGTGGTGTGAAGATACCATAAGGCATAAAGTTGATACTTCTCCATCCACTATTAAATCCTTTATCATCTTCAAAAAGTGCTTCTGTTATGTTATCAATCCTTACAAAACCATCGCTATCTGCAGGTAACGCCTCAGGATTTAATGCAGGAAATAATCTAAATTCGTCATCTTTAATATGACTGTTACTCACTGTTTTCAAACCCCTCTTTTTTGCATAAGCTGCTTTCCAATTATCTTGTTTGATATAACTTTGCATATCCCAAGAAGAGGGATCAATTTGTGATTCTGCTAAAGCAAGATCAAGCTTTTCTGGAAAGATTGTATTTTCCCATGGGTTGATATTTGGTGATTTAGTAAATTCATTTGCTGGACCAAAAGCATACTCAAGCTGTAAATTACCAACAATCGCACTCGCACCTGCTTGGGGTAAGGTATTACCAAGTTGCTGACGCGCAGCAGCATTGGAGTGACAAAAAAGACAAGCGTTCTGCGTCCCATAAGAAGTTTCAATATAACATTGTGCTGGAATATTAGCATAAGGGTTTTCAAAAAGTGTACGACTTCGAAGTTCACCTAACATCGGTAATTTTTGTATATTTTCAGTAGTAGGTTGATTAGTCTTTGTGTTGCTACACCCAATCAATAAAAATCCGCTTAAAAAAGATAAAATAAATCGCTTATACATCTTTGCCCTTTAAAATTTAATTTTTCTAAAGGGATTTTTATATAGTCAAGGCAAAAAAGCCTCAACTATTTTATACTTCTAACTACTTAATACCTGGCATACCACCGATGTATCCAATAGGTGCATTGAACTTATCGATACTTGGAGAAAGTGTTGTTTTTAACTCATCTGGTGTTGTGCTTGTAAAGTCACCAAGATGTTGTGCATTACTCATAATATAGGCATGACCATTCTCATTCTCTACCACTTGAAGTCCTGTTGCTTCCGCACCTGCAGGAAGTGAAAGAAGACGAGAGAGTTTTTTCGTTTCAACATTATACGCCCAAACGAAGTTGTTTGTATGTGTACCACTATCTTCACCGATAAAGAGTGTTCTCATCTTATCTGAGAAGAACACATTATCTGTATTTGCAATACTGTCAACTGCACATGTATTTCCATTTGCATCTGTAGCTATAGGTTTACCTAAAAGTGCTGCTGGTACACTCATCCCTGTTGCGACAAGCTCAGAATCAATCGCATTTCCATCACTATCTGTTTGACTACCTGCTAAAGTGATTTCATAAGTAGCTCCACAGTTATTTTTAGCCACTTGGATATCATCTTTTGGTGCTTCAGAATCAGTCATCATACCATCTTTAATGTAACTCATAGCCATATAAAGTTTTTTATCTTGACTGTCAAATGCAACACCTTCCATCTTATTCCACTCTGTTGTTGCACCTTTAAGTGCTGCATAACGACGTGGTTCTAAAAATGCTGCTACAGTCTCTTTACCCTCTTTAAGTTTTAAATACTCTAACCCATTATGACCAGCTCTAATTTGTGTATATCCAGCAGGTGTTGTACCATTGGCATCCACTTCAGACACAAAATCAAAGATATCTGTAAATGTATGGCTATCAGCATAACCTTTTACTTCTGCATCTGTCGCATGCCCTAGTTTGATCCATGAAAGATCTGCACTTCCACCATCAGAACCTGCTGCACTTGTTTGTGTCCATTTCGCTGCATATAAAGTACCTGCTGTCAAGTCATTTGCATTGTCTGCGACATACATGAACATACCAACATTTTTACCATCATCACCAAAGTAAGCAGTTTTCCCATCACTTAAAACCATTGACATTTCCCAAGTACCTTTACCCATCGAGTAGTGTTTTGTGATCTCAGTGGAAGCATCTTTATTAACTTTAACCTCTGTGATGAAACCATAGTGGTAAGGATTCGCAGTTTGTTGATTTTTAAAATAGACTTCAGTTAACGCTTTGACACCATTTTCTCTTTTACTCTCGCTTACACCAGCATTATAGTAAAGATCATAATCTTCTTCACTCCCTAAGTGTGTATTCCAAGGTGTTTGTGAGCCAAAACATGGAATCCAAATACCACCAACAGCAGAAAAATCTAATGCTTTTTGCTCAACTGCTTTAAGTTGTCCACTCTCATCTTGCTCAATTGAAGTGAGGAGCATACTCATCGGCATTCTAGTATACCAGTTTTCAACGGTATAAGCTTTAGCACCATTTGCCAAAATCCAATCATACTCTAAATGTGATACAAGAAATAGTTTTCCACCTACATTTAAGAGTGAATTTGCATCTGGTGTCTCTGCTAAAACTGGTGCATTGTTTGGATCCATAATTGGTTCCATATCTACATTATAAAGCTGTCCAGCTTGATACGCATTTGTACCTACTTTATCTTGGATATTGAAAAGTGTATTGTAAGAGAGGTTATGCTCAGTGTAAGCTGTGTCATCTGTATAAACACGTACCTTTGCAGCTGAATACGCTTTTGTCATCTCCTCTGTTGTAGATGGAGCATCCATACCAATAAACTCAACTTTTGTTGCTTTGATTGCTTTATCAGAGTTTGAATCAGAATCATTACAGGCTGTAAAGCCAATACCTAAAATAGCCACGGTCGCTAAAGAAATCCAAGTTTTACGCATAATCATCACCTTTTTGTTATAAAATTTTGACAGAACTTTATCAATCATAAGTAACAAAATGATTGCAGGATGGTTGCAAAATGGTTACTTAATGAAATATAATGCTGAGTAATTAAATTATTTTAATAACTTTGACTTTTTCTATTGTAACTACTTTGTTACCAAAATATTATAGACTTTAGCAATAACTTTATAAGGACAAAGAAGTTAATGCCATATGAAATATAGATCAATTTTTGTATCCGATATCCATTTAGGGACTAAGTTTTCACAAGCAGATAAGTTTTTAGATTTTATGAAAGAGACTGAATCTGAAAATTTTTATCTTGTAGGTGATATTATAGATGGATGGGCTATAAGACGCAAATTTCGATGGACACAATCACACTCAGATGTTATACAAAAGGTACTGAGAAAAGCAAGAAAAGGTACTAATGTCTACTACATCACAGGAAATCATGATGAGTTTTTACGCTCTTTTTTACCTCTTATATTAGGTGATCGCCTTACTGTCATCAATGAAGCAGATTATATTAGTCTTGAAGGCAAACGTTACTACATCACACATGGAGACTTTTTTGACTCTGTCACTATGACCAAACGTTGGTTGGCAGTGATTGGTGATATTGGTTATGAGATGCTTTTGCATCTCAATCAAACCTTTAACTTTATTCGAAGAAAGTTTGGCATTAACCGTTACTGGTCACTCTCTAAATATGTCAAAGAGAATGTCAAACAATCTGTCAGTTTTATTACAGACTTTGAGAGTATATTAGCAGACCATGCAAAGCACAAAAACTATCATGGTATTATCTGCGGACATATCCACAAAGCTGAAATACGTATGATTGATGATGTAGAGTATAAAAACTGCGGTGACTGGGTAGAGTCCTGTACCGCCTTGGTGGAGACTATGGATGGAGAGTGGAAAATTATCGACTGGCTTGAACGTTAATTGTCCATCTATTTTTATCTATGTTAACACTTTGGGAAGTGTAATCACAAAACAAACACCTACATCACTGTTCTTGGCATAAATCTTACCATGGTGGTGGTCCTCAATAATCATTTTTGACATATAGAGTCCTAATCCTGTCCCATTTGCATCAGATTTTGTTGTAAAATAGGGTTCAAAAACTTTCTCTAAATGCTCCTCTTTAATCCCTCCGCCATTATCACATATCTCAATCTCTATCCCCTCTTTAGTCTCCGTAGTATTGATGATAAGCAGTGCTTGTCTCACCTTTTTCTCTTTAAAATTATCTTGTGCATTTTTCAAAATGTTGAGAAAGACTTGCATCATTTCACTCTCATGTACCTCTATCTCATCTCTACAACCATAAGTACGTTTCAAGCGAATATTACTTGATATCAGAGTATTTTCTGTAATATCTAAAGCTTTCTCAATAACATCGTTGATATTGAGCATTTTTGTAGGTTGGTGTTGTTGATAAAAGTTTCTAAAATCATCGATAGTATGTGTCATACTCTTAATAATTTTCTGACTCTGATCAATCGATTTTTGTAACTTTTCATCACTAAGCTCTTGCATTACATGATCGAGATAGAGATTATTGACTACAATACTTAAAGCATTGAGTGGTTGTCTCCATTGATGTACAATCATAGAGATCATCTCTCCCATCTGTGCTAATCTTGATTGAAAAAGAAGCTGTTTATGATGCTCTTTCTCCTTAACCTGTCCCATATGTTGCTCTGTCATATCTCTTGAGATACCAAAAAGTCCTAACAATTTTCCTTGATCATCATAAACAGGTGTCTTCATTGTATGTAGTAGTACCCTTTTCTCATTAGGATAAGTAACCCACTCTTCAATAATACGGCTTGTTCTTTGGCGTAGCACTTCTCTATCTTGTTCTCGATTATACTCTCCACGCTCTTTACCAAAAAGGTCAATATCATTTTTACCAATAAGCTCTGATTCTTTAAGTCCAATAAACTTTTCAAAAGCACTATTACAGCTGATGTATATACCACCTTCTACTTCATAATCTTTATAACTGATCAAATCAGGTGTTGCATCAAACAATGAACGAAGCACCAAGTATTGCTGTTCGGTATCTTTTTGTGCATTTTTAAGATCACTAATATCAGTATGAAACCCTGACATATAGACCGCTTTACCATTGGCATCAAAAAAAGTCTTTGCCCGTACATAAATCCAGACCCAATGCCCCTCTTTATGCCGCAATCTATGAACATTGACAAAGTGATCAGCCTGTCCATCAATACAATTTTGAATCTCTTGTAAAATAGTCTCTTTATCTTCTAAATTAAGACGTCTCTCCCATGTATAAAACTCATTTTTAAGTTCACTCTCCTCAAATCCAAGCATCTCTTTCCATCGTGCAGAGAAATAGACTTCATTACTGATAAGATCCCACTCCCAAATACCATCATTAGATCCCTCAATCAAAAATTGTAACTTCTGTTTAGACTCAAGACGTTTAAAAATATCTACAATGGTAATCACAAAAATGGAAGAGATAGGTTGATAATCACTTGAAACCTCCACCCAAATCACTTCAGAATATTTAGTTTTAAACTCATACTTAAAATCGATACTCTCTTGTGTGACTAACTGTTCTTTGAGTGTTGTGATAAATGTATCATAGGCATTTTTTGTTTCAAAAAGCTGGTTAAATGTAAGTGTTAAAAGCTCGAAAGATTGGTATCCAAGCATATTAGATACTACAGAATTACTATAAATAATACGCTCTGTATCCTCAACAACTAAAATACCTTGAGCACTCTCTTCAAAAGCTTTTTGATAATTTGAATTTTCCATAAAGATGATTATAATTTAATTTTATTTAATAATTAACATAAATAAAATAAAATCTTAACAGGAGTCATGAATATGGTGATCCAATCCTCTCTTATATTGTTCATATACTTTTTTTGCAGGTACGTTACACTGGTAAATTTTCAATATTTCTCTCACAAAGTTTATAGGATACTCTACATAGTGACCTGCATCTTGTGCATAATAAGCTTCTAACGTTTCATACATTAACTCATAAATCTCTTCATCTTCTTGTTTTAATCGTTGTAAATCTTCTTCAGCTTGAATCAAAGTCTCATCATTAAATTCACCACGAGTAGGAATCGTTTTTCGTATCTCCACATAGGTTTTAAGACTTTTCCTATTGCGTATATGATCTGTAAAAATTTCTATTAATGTCACTGTTTCTCCTTTTATTGTAAAATTATATAGCTTTTATAGTTACTTTTTTATTAAAAAATTTTATAATTATCGATAAATCTATATCGTGCTAATGGGACTAAAGATGAACCATCAAAACAATAATCATAATATATTTGACAAAATAGACATTCCCCATAAAGGTGAGCTTTTTGAAACACTCCTACAAAAGTCAAATATCATTATTAAACGTATCGTGAGTTCACATATAGAAAGAAGTGAGATTATCACTCAAGATGAGGAAGAGTGGTTTATACTTGTAGAGGGGAGTGCTACACTAAAAATAGAAGAGCAATACATCTCTCTAAAACGAGGAGATTATTACTTTCTTAAAGCCAAACAGCCTCACCAGATCCTCCACGTTGAAGCAGGAACGATCTGGCTAGCAGTATATATTGATAAACAGTAATTACTTATGGTAAGGGACATAAGCATACCCCTCATTTTGTAGTTCAATAACTCTTGTAATAGAGTTTCGCACTAATTTTACCTCTGAGACTAAATCATCTTTTTCAATACCATAACGATCTGTGGCAATTTGACACGCCTCTACAGATACCTGATGTTTTGTAGAAAGATTTTGTAATTTCTTTTGAATATTTTGCATCAGTTTATCACCCTCTGCACTCTCTTTTGAAACTACTTCCGTACAACCAGAGTGTATTGTCAAGACTATTTTATAGGGTATCTTCTTCTCTTTATACTCTTTTGCACTCTCTTCAATCAACCATAGACGAGAACTCACATAAGCAAGATCATCACTGGCACAGTCAAAAACAACATTTTGCGTTTTAACTGGCTGTGCACTCAAAAATAAAGGCAATAATAGACCGATAACAACAAATAATTTTCTCATAAAATTTTCTCTCTTTTATATTTTTAATTAGGCTTCAGCGACATCACACTTTTTGGTAATGATGCATGCTGGACAAAAGTTTACTAACCCTGCAATAAGAGGTATCACACCTAAATAAAACCAAGGGTTCCCAGAATACACACCATATCCTATCAATCCCAAACCTACTACTATTCTAATGGGTCTACATGTACGTCTAAACTTATTTACATCCATATCTTTACTCGCTTTTTTTAAATTTAATCACATTAGTATAACAAAGCTTTGTGTAGAGTTTATAAAAAACGCTTTATGTTATGAAACAAAGGCCAAGAACTTTATGATCTTTAGCTATCATAACACATGCAAAGAGAAAATTGGCAAGAACAACTACACAAACTTTTAAACTGTGACCTTAAATCACTCTATCCAGTAGCACGTGAAAAAAAACGTAAGCTCTACTTCTTTGTAGGACCTACCAATAGTGGCAAAACACACCGTGCGATGCAAGAGTTAATAGAAGCAGATTGTGGTGTGTATTTAGCTCCACTTCGATTATTAGCACTTGAAAACTATGAATATTTGAACGCACATGAGATAGCAACATCACTCATCACAGGAGAAGAGGAGATCATCGATGAAGATGCTGGACATATCTGTTCAACTATTGAGATGGTCAACTTCAACTATGATGTAGACTTAGCAGTTATTGATGAAATTCAAATGATAGAAGATCCTGATCGCGGTTGGGCATGGGTGAATGCTATTGTAGGTGTACCTGCAGATAAAGTGATCATGACAGGTAGTGTCAATGCGTTAGATGCTGTTAAGCAGATAGCCAAATATCTAGATGAAGAACTTGAAGTGGTGAAATTTCAACGTAAAAATCCATTAGAAGTACTCTCTAAAGCCATTCCTCTTAAAGAGATTCCCCCTAAGAGTGCCCTGGTCGCTTTTAGTCGTGCAGATGTCTTAAACCTTAAAAACAAACTCTCAAAACAACATAAAGTCTCTGTCATCTATGGCAATCTCTCTCCAGAAGTCAGACGTGAAGAAGCAAGACGTTTTCGAGAAGGAGAAAGTAGTGTCCTTGTTGCAACAGATGCTATCGCTATGGGATTAAACTTACCTATACAAACACTACTTTTTAGTACAGATACTAAATTTGACGGTATCAGTAAACGTAAACTTATCCCCAATGAAGTGATACAAATCGCTGGACGCGCTGGACGATATGGACATCATGAAGTTGGATATATCGGTGCAACTAGTAGAAGTGTACTTAAACATATTGCCTCAGAGTTTTATGCTCCACTACACACAATCAAAGGCCCTTTTCAAGTAAAAGCCACCAATACACAAATTGAAGCACTCTCAAAACATTTAAATACCAAAAGTCTACACAAAATATTGCTCTATTTTTCCAAACACATGAACTTTACAGGTCCTTTTATCGCTGCAAATATTAGTGCGATGATAGAGTTGGCAAAAATCATCGATAACAAAAAGGGTCTCAGTTTAGAAGATAAATATATGCTGGTACAAGCCCCTGTAAGTACTAAATCACCATTGATAAAAAAGGCATACTTCTTTTATGTTAATGCCATTATTGAAAATAAAATAGTCCATTATAAGCCTTCAATCAGAGTTGGACAAAAAGCACGTAATGAACAAGAGTTGTTAAGAGCAGAAGATGAAGTGAAAAAAATAAGCCTCTATTTATGGATCGCATATAAACTACCTGAACTCTTTGTGGATGTTGAACTTGCTGGGAATACACGACTGCATATCAATCAACTCTGCCAAAAAGCCTTAAAAGCTAAAAAGCTACACAGTAGCCCTAAAAAAGAGGCCAAAGATAAACCATCTCCTAGATCAAGACGAAGAAATCATTATAAAAACCGTCAAAGATAAAAACTCAATTTATCAACACATTAAGAGCATTGAGGAGGTCACTTCAATGCTCAATCAAAAAAGTCTATACTGACTCTACTTTACGTCCCTCATTGCCAGCAACAACCTTAAGCTGTTTACTTCTACTTGAAAGTAGACCATAAGTTGAAGATTGATAATTATCTACAAAATGCCATTCAGAAATTGCTTGTGTAGGTGTAAAAGTAACCGTCATAAAACCTCTATCGTAACTATTGACATAGTGTAAGTCATCTACTAAAATCTGCAATGCACCTTCAAAGCCCATTGCTGAGGCTTGATCTGGAAGTCCTAAGTATTGTTCAAGACCTGGAGAAGTAACTGAACTGGTTGCAAACTCAACCCCTACAACATCACCATTCACATCTTTAAGATCACTTGCCCAAGCATTATGGGTGTCACCTGCTAATACCACAAGGTTTTTATCTAATGCCTTTGCCACACCTAAAATAACTTCTCTCTCAGCAAAATAACCATCCCAAGCATCTAAGTTATATGGGAGGACCATTGCTAAACGTGCTTGTTCAATTTCTGTTAAAGCCACATTTTGTGCAGCTTTCATCTTAATCTCTACCAATTGGGCTAAAGAGGTATTGATTTGTGTTAATAGTACTGCTTTCTCTTCAGCAGTTGCGGATTCAAGCTGTGCTACTGGTGTTAAGATTTCTGCAGGAAGGTTCATTTTCCCCATTAAAACCTGTTGACCAAGTACCTGCCATGTTGCTGTTGAAGTTTGAAGTTGCTGCTGCAGCCATGTCACTTGTTCACTTCCTAACATTGTTCTCTCAGTATCAAGAACATCAGTTTGAAAAGCCCCTACATCAAACTCTGGCGTATAGTAGTCTGCATAATTTAACTGCTTATCTCTTCCAAACAATCTAGTCTCTAGCATATGAAGACTTACAAGATTTCCAAAATCAAATGTTCTGTAAATTTTCTTTTTATCCTCTATTGGACGAATAGGTAACCACTCAAAATAAGCTTGTAATGCAGATTCTGTTCGTGCTTCAAAATCACCTTCGTTTTCATTATGATTTTCTGCACCCCCTTTATAAGTATCATTTGCCACCTCATGATCATCCCATACGACGATCATTGCAGCAGCTTGGTGGATAGCCTGAGTTCCACTATCTGTATGATAAAGTGCATATCGTTTACGATAGTCTTCAAGTGTTAAAAGCTCTTGATCATTATCCTCTGGTAAAACCCTATTGATTGCTACTGCATTTTCAGTTGCATAAGCAGGTGTCTGACCATCACTCTCAAACATACCATACTCATAAATATAATCACCTACATGTACACTAACATCCAAATCTTCAATCTTTGCCGCTTCACTATATGCGTTGAAATAGCCATTGGTGTAATTTGCACAGGTAAAGAGTGCCATTTTAACCGTTGCTATTTCACCAACAGGTAAAGTTTTAGTTTTACCAATAGTAGAAACACTCTCTTTAGATTTAAAACGATAATAATACTCTGTACCAGACTCTAGTTCTTGCACATCAATTTTAATCGTGAAATCTGTTATTTTAGACGTGGTTACACTCTCACTTCTCACAATGTCACTGAAAGCACTATCTTTTGCAACTTCAAAATCTATACTGATTTGCTCTTGCGCACCAACCTCTTCTTGTGGTGTTGCACGTGTCCAAATAATCACACGGTCACTGAGTGGATCTCCACTAGCTACACCATGATCAAAACGTACACTGATATAGTTTTTATCGTCATCATTATCATCACCACAACCTGAAAATGTTGTTGAAATAAAGAGCGAACATGCACTTAATGCTGAAACTTTTATAAATGATCTTCTTGAAAAATATTGCATACAATCTCCTTTAGTAAAAAGGATTGTAAGATATTGAGGTTACAGGAGTATTACAATCTAAGTCAAAATTGTTTTTACAATTAAAAATCTACAAGAGCATTATAGCTCTTATAGATGATACAATTTACGCTACTTTTTTTGTTGCTTTCTTTACTGTTTTTTTAACTGAAGGTTTTGCCACTTTCTTTGCAACAGTTTTTTTAGCAACTGGCTTTGCTGCTTTTTTAGTAACTTTTTTCACTGTCTTTTTTACTTTTGGTGTGCTACTACTTTTTGCAACCACTTTTTTCGCTAATTTCTTAGCCACTTTTTTAGTTTTTGGTTTTTTCTTTAAAACTGTTTTTGTCACTTTTTTGGTTAATGACTTTGCATTTTTCTTAGCAACTACTTTTTTTGCTACTGCTTTTTTTGTTGCTTTAGTTGCAACTTTTTTGACTGATTTCTTTTTTAAAACTTTTGCCATAAGGAATCCCTTTAAATTATTTGATTTATTTAATACTATTAGTAATAAATTATAGTGATTATATTCTTTTTATAGTCAAAAGTCAATAAAAAATCCATTTAGATATATTTTATGCTATAATCTCGCTCTAAACTTGATTATTTAAGGAGTAATATGACCTTTATAGAGTTTAAAAAGCTTTTATTAGATGCAGAGATCAGTCTGCCAAAATTTAGTAATCTGATTAAAGTGAGTGAAAAAAATATTCAATCCTATAAAAAAAAGGGAGAAGTCCCTAATACCATTGCGGTCATTGCACAATGTTTTGCAAAGATGCATCATTGTGGTATGGACTATAGAGCAGTTGTTGAAGCGCTAGAGTTAAAAGCCAAAACCAAAAAAGGTGGCTTTTCAAAAAAGGTGAAAAATAGTGAAAAAAGTACACATGATTAACTTTTTTCAAATATCTTTTCACTAAATTCTGCATATTTTCCTCGTACAGCTTTTTTAAGCTCTATGGCAAACATCTTGATCTCTTCATGTTCCACCTTAGTCTCTTTTAAAAGACTCGTTAATCCATTATTATATTTATTGAGATAGAAGTTGTCAATTTGACGAT
>JAHZKW010000158.1 GCA_022600175.1 Campylobacterota bacterium | reverse complement strand
TGATATAAACGATATATTCTTAAATTCATATTTATTTAGGAATATATCATGATACAAAGTCTACTGCTGTTTACAGCAATATTTATTTTCTCTGTAGAGCTACATAGTACAACTGTACAAAAAGCTTCACCAGAAGTGATCCATGGTCATACCCTCCCACCTGAACCAGATCCAACTATAAATAACGCAACTTTGCTTGGAGTTGATAGTAATGATAATGGGGTACGGGATGATGTAGAGCGAAAAATCTATCTAAATTATCCAAAGGCAATTGAGCAAGCAGTATTGATGCAGATGGCAAAAGCCAATCAAGCGTTATTAGGAGGAGATTATATTAATGATGCTGAAATCTTTGAGAGAAAAAATACTAAAGCTTTACTATGTAGAAGATATTTAAACTTTTATAAAAACACAAATATCCAAAGGGTATCAAAAACTATGAGTGCTATGCAATATAACACCAAAGAGCGTACAAAAGCATATTTAGACTATAACCGTGCACTAAGTGGTGGAGTTTATAGTATGCCAGGTGCTAAGTATCTTAAAGAGGATTATTGTGAATTTAATATAGACTCTATGTTAAAGGCTGAAAAATGATAGATTAAATGTTTATTGATCATTAGTGCAATAATGTTACTTTTTGTAATAACTCCAAAATAACACTTCAAACTATTTTATATTGTTAAATATAGCTTGATAAATATATTTTATCCACGATATATTTTCAATTAAAATAATATTTATAATCTTGGAGTATTTTATGCGAAAACTTTTATGGACTATGGTACTGGTATCACTCTCTCTTGTGCTCAATGCAAAAGAGATCAATCTCTCTAAAGTGAAAGGGGTTGATCAAGAGATCATCACCTCCCTCTCTCCAAAGCCCTTAGCTCAGGCAGTCAAAAGAGGTGAAAATATCAATATCACATTTTCAAAAAAGCTCAAACAGCAAAATATCAAAGAGAGTATAAAACTCAAATACTTAGGGTGTATGCAGACTAAAAAAGAGAAGCTTAAGCGTATCAGAGATACAAATCTTCAAAAGTGCGAGAGACGTTTTAGCAAAAATAAAAATCTAAAAAAGTCTTGTAAACAGTGTGTCCGTGAGATCTATAGATGTCAAAAAGAGAGAGTCTGCAAACCAAAAGAGATAAGAGGTATGACAAAGTACTTTCATAAAGAAGATCGTTTAGTGTTTAACCCGCATAAAAAACTACGTCCAGGATACTACCAAGTCACTACAAAAGGACTACGTACAGAAGATAACAGCAAAGTCAAAAAACTTCTCTATCGTTTTGAAGTCTCTAAAAACCAGATAGAAAGTATCAATTTCACAAAAGATGAGATCACACTCAAAAAAGGAGAAAACAGAAAACTGACACTTCAAGCAACCTATAAAGATGGTACAACTGAAGAGCTAACAGAGTCGATTAATTGGGTTATTGGTGATTCAACACTTATCTCTGTAGATGCTGAAGGAACCTTAGATGCATTAAAAGAGGGTGAGACACTGCTACAAGCTGAGTATCACGGTATAGTATCTAACGAAGTAAAGATAACAGTCCAGTCTGGTGGGGTAGTCATCACTAACACACCACCAGTCATAAAAACACAAACCGTAGAGACAGTAGAGTCAAAAGCGATAAGCTTTACTGTAGATGCTACAGATAGTGAGAATGATACACTTACTTTTCACATCACCAAAGATCCAACTCATGGCACACTTACAGGTACAGCACCAACTCTCACCTATACACCAACTACAAACTTTATCGGTCAAGATAGTTTTAGCATAAAAGCCAATGATGGGAAAGATGACTCTGAGATAGTGACTATCTTGATAGAGGTAAAAGCAGAAGTGATCCATGGCCATACCCTCCCACCTGAACCAGATCCAACTATCAATAATGCTACTTTGCTTGGGGTTGATAGTAATGATAATGGTGTGAGAGATGATGTGGAGCGGTGGATATATAACAAGTATAAAAACAAACATCCCATTCATATTGATATCGCGATGCAGGCAGCTAGAGGATACAAATTAATATTACAAGTCCCTGATAAGGCAAAGGAAATACATAGTGAAGTTAGAAAAGCTCGGCATTGTGAATTTTACTATAGGTACAGTGCGAAATATTTTAATGAACCTATACTTATCAAAAGTGATTTTGATACAAAGTTTCTTCGAACAAAACTTTATTTTAATACTGTAGAACGTAAAGATACCTATAAAAAGTATGATTCTTTATTAAGTGGAGACAGCTATACACTTCCTTCCTTTGATGAAGAAAAAAAAGCTTGTGATTTTAACACAAGTAAGTATGAGGAGTAATATATGAAAAAATTACTTTTCTTACTCTTTTTTGGAGTATATCCAGTGTTTAGTTCTTCTGTGATAAATGAATGTAAAATTGATGTCTATTTTGCCAATGGAATATTAACAGAAGAAGAAGACGCAGAAAAAAATGCTAGACTTTTAGAAGAAGCTCTTGTAACTAAACTTGGGATAGAACATTACAATAAACAAATTGATAAGGTTGACTACGCCTATAACAGTACAGTAGGGATGTTCGGTGATTTACTTGAGTCTGCAAATCAAATATTTGATCTTAACGAACTTGAAGAACAGATAGAAAAAGATAAACAAACCATACATGATATTGATTTAGATCTTCAAGTAAAAAAGTATAAAAAGAGTATCTTAGATGGACATAAGATACTAGTTGTCGCACACTCTCAAGGAAATTTATTTACACGAGAAGCTTATCTTAAACTTGGTTTTGAGAGTAAAAATAGTTGGATGCAGAACTATTTTGAGGCGATTAGTGTTGCATCACCTGATTTTACAGATGTGATCAAGCTTAATACCACTGAGATTGGTTGGGATAATGATATCGTAGCTTGGCTTGGTAATGGTTTGTCTAATTCTGGATTAAGTAGCAGTGAGATACGAAAGATAAGCTGGGAAAGAGTAGGTGGCAGTGGAGATGATAGTGCTACCTCCCCTTTGTCTCCATATGCTAACTACACATCTCAAGATTATATTGGAAAAATTTTGGAGTTTCAGGATGGAGTGCAAACTATCCAATATCAAGCTAATGAAGGAGGGTTGGATAGCAATGTACACGCTTTTACTTTTTATATGGGAGAACCTTTAAGAGAGGGAGATGAAAGTAAATCAAACTATGGACAATCTTATAGAAATCCTTTTACACAAAATGAGATGATAGATACTAGTGCTAAGTCAAAAATAATGACAGCAATATCTCAAAAATTAGATATCTTAAAAAAGGTTCCTTCACAATGGAAAAAAGATGAAAGCTTTCAAGAAGAGAGTTGTGATTATAAGATCACTGTTAAACATAAACATGACAATACATTTGATGCTCTCATGTCAGGTATCAAAGTCTACCCTTTTGCTGAAGATAAAAAGCTCTATCAGGTTGGAGATGAGTGGGTTAAAGCCAGTTGTGGTGGTACTTCTATCGAAGAACTTGCACAAAAGTGTGATGCATCAGCTTTAAAAGAGTGTTGGATATTGGAGGGTACACAAGAGAAGATTGATGTATCTTGTTGTGATAATCATAGTATTACTCCTCCTTCTGGTCTTTTTCAAGCACAGTTAAAATGGAATAAACATGCTGTAGATCTACAGATGTCTAGTCCTCTGATGTCTGAGAGTACAAGTGGTTGTGGTATCAACGCTCTTGGATCGGGTACTTTATCGCTTTATAGTGTTTATCCAGGTACATACCCTATCAAAGTGAGTGCAACTGGCTATGAAAAGTATGCAAATCAAGAGATTTCAGATACGATCACGCTAGATATTACCGCAGTCAATGCAAATAGTCATGATCGTTTTACCGTCACAAATCCGTACCAATATCCTAATCTAGGAAACAATGGCTATCTTGCAGATATTGTGATTTCACGAGATGATCCTACCAAAGCACCAGTGGTAGAGGCTATTCCTAAAATCAGTCAGGATATCGTTAATCAAACGAACTATAACTATAGACCAGTGAGTTACCCACATCGAGGGATCCCAGATACCAGTTATAACTATCAATCAGCTGTATCAAACACAGCTCCTAATGTCAGCTACAATCCTCCTCCAGAGTTGTGTAATAAAAGTTGTGGGTGTCTGCCTTGTCAATATGCTATCATCAGCTATCTTAACCAAGCAAGATTAGGACCTATCAGTGGGGCAAAGGTACGTCTTTATAAAGCTACAGAGGAGCATAAAGCGGATAGAGAGATACTTTATGAGGGGATAACCTCTATAGGTACAAAGATAGAAAATACAGGTGTTATCTCTCTTCCGATACCTTATCCTCAACAGCCTCTACTCTCTGCCGAAGAACAACTCTTTTTAGAAAAGATTGGTGGGTATGATGGGGACTTTATCTTGGAGATTGGTGGTGGATTTGATATCGATAAAAATGATGATTTAATTGTAGATAGCAAATTTACACAGTTAAATGGAAAGCTACATCTTATCTTGGATAAAAAGAGTTTGTTAAATAACGACTATAAGGTTAACATCTTAACAGAGATCGCTTATCAGTTGTCTCAAGATCTACTAGGAGAGAATTATGATCAAATAAGATTGCAAGAGCGTCTTGATATGATTGCCAAAAAAGTTTTGATTGATAAGCTCTATCCTACGGCTGAGAAAGTGCTGGGTAGATCAGATCTATTTTATTGGATTCCAGCTGCACATAAAAAGTGGCTGATAAAACCATATGATATCACTTTAGCCCCTATCGTAGAAAAACTTTATCGAGGTGAAAACATCTATGCGGATGCCTATGATTTTGTTTATGATCCTTTAGATCCAATAGCCTATGATATCTTAGAACCTGTCTTAAGTAGTAAATGGATCAAAGTTGATGAAGATGAGACGGGTGAGATCGTGGTAGGTCAGGTCGTGCCTAAAAGTAGTGGAAATAGTGCTATCAGATCATATACATTAAGTGGAGAAGGGAGTGAAAAGTTTGATGTTAAAATTGATGGTAGTATCGTATTAAAAGAGGGGGCAGTTTTAGACTTTGAGACAACTAACTTGTATCAAATAGAGCTGCGTGCAGATAACAGCGAGGGGAGTAGTCGACCTGTGACACTTTATGTGGTTGTGGGTAATGTGCTTGATTCACCTGAAGATACAGGTTTTGAAGGTGGTATTATCTCTGAAGATGCAAGTAGTGGTGATCAAGTAGGTATTATTCATTTTGATGCAGGTGCATCAGCTATTGAGCGTATTGAGATTGGTGGTGCGGACAAAGAGTCTTTTGAGGTTGATTTGGAGGGTAAAATCACGTTGAGTGAGTCTGCTACATTAGATTATGAATCCAAAAACTACGCTGAGATTACGATCCAAGCTTTTAATGCACAGGGTAGTAGTCGTGTGATTTCGGTTGTTTTTTCTATTGTAGATGCGATTGATGTGCCGATTGTGCAAAAAGCTGATCTACATCTTTTGGAAGATGCTTTGGTAGATCAGGTGGTAGGAAAAGTATCTATTTTAAGTAACGATCCTATTTTAGCTGTGAGCTTAGCAGGAGAGGGGAGTGATGCTTTTACCATAGATCTTGACGGTACGGTTAAAGTTTCACAAACAGCAAGTTTAGATTATGAAGTGCGGCAAAATTATGTTTTAAATGTGCTTGCTGAAAATAGTCAAGGTCTTAGCAAGTATGGTACATTGATAGTACGACTGGACAACGTTGTTGATGTGCCTGAACTCAACTACACACAACTACGAATGTATGAGTATACAGAGATAGGAGCTGTGATAGGAACAGTCAATGTTAAAAATGTGGGCTCTTCAGAGATTGCAGGATATACACTTAGTGGAGAGGGGAGTGAAAATTTCCAGATAGATGAATTGGGACAAATTAGTGTACAAAATGGACAAATCAGTCAAACAGAGCAAGAGTATTTTTATCTCTATACAACAGCTACAAATAGCTCAGGCACAAGCTATAAAGTACCTGTTGTGGTTTACATAGATACCAAGCGACCACGTTTAGGTACTTTAGATAGTTATGTCTATGAAAATACATTAGTTAAAACGCGCGTAGGAGAAGTTCCAGTAGCGAGTACATACACCCCAATTACAACTATTAGAATAGAAGGTGAGGGGAGTGAAAAGTTTATGGTCAATAGTGATCTTGAAGTTTTTACTGTTGAAAATGCTGTATTTGATTTTGAAGTAAAAGATCGTTATGTTTTTGAAGTTTTTGCTACGAACAGTTATGGTGAAAGTGATCCAATACCAATGTATATCAGGGTGATTGATCGTATTGATACGATAAAGATCTCCAGCTTTTCAACAACTATATATGAGGATATACCTATAAATACCATTATTGGTACAGTCAGTACTTTAGAGACGGCAGGTGAGATTATTGAATCTTTTGTGATACGTGGTGAAGGTAGTGAAAACTTTGTTGTGAGTGAGACTGGTGTTGTATCAATTGCCGAGAATGCAATGTTTGATAGTGTAACGGCCCCTAGGTATCATCTTGAAGTTAAAGCACTGGCTGAAAGTGGACAAGAGAGTAATAGTGTGTATGTAGATATATCGGTTGCTAAGAGTATTAATACGATTCCAAGTATTGATGATATTCATCTCACTATAAGTGAAGATGTATCAATCAATGATACTGTAGGAAAAGCGACTATTACTAGTAAAGCATATATTATCGAACAAGCGTGGATCACAGGTGAAGGTGCAAGTGTTTTTAGTATCGATCAGGATGGTATGATTACCGTCAATGATACTTTAGATTTTGAAACAAAGCAAAGTTATACGTTACAGCTCTATGCTAGAAATACATTAGGACACTCTTTACCTGCACTACTAACCATAGATGTTCTCAATGTCATTGATGATGAGCCAGTACTTATTAATACAAATGTGAGTGTAGATGAGAATCTTCCAG
Organism: Campylobacterota bacterium; assembly: GCA_022600175.1. Lineage (GTDB taxonomy): Bacteria > Campylobacterota > Campylobacteria > Campylobacterales > QNZT01 > SZUA-1433. The sequence continues at coordinate 10,404 of JAHZKW010000158.1, read as the reverse complement.
TGGGTGAAGTTGTTGGTCAAGTCAATATTCAACAAGTGGGTAAATCACCTATCCAAGAGATGGTCATTACAGGTAGTGGGACAGATCTATTTAATATTGATAATCAAGGTGTAATCACCTTGAGAGGTAATTTAGACTATGAGACAACCAGAGTTTATACCCTTTTGGTCAAAGCAGATAATGGTATTGCTATGAGTAATGAAGTCAGACTTAGGGTTGATGTTAAAAATATTCCCGATATACCACCTTCAATTACTCCTGTTACGTTGTCAATTAATGAGAATGAAGCACCAAATATACTAATAGGTCAATTGACTTTACAACAAGGAGACTCTCCAATCAGTGCAATTCGACTTATTGGAGAAGGTGCTGATAAGTTTGATCTCTCTTTAGAAGGGACTCTTCGTGCAAAAGTCTCTTTTGATTATGAGGTACAAGCAGTATATACTTTACAAGTGATTGCTGAAAACTTAGCTGGTGAGAGTAATTATGCAGAAATTGTAATTAATATTGTAGATGTTGATGAAATTAAACCTACTGTTATCTCAGTAACTCCAGAAACTGGACAAATAGATGTACCAGTTAATAGAAACATTTTAGTTACTTTTAGTGAGTCAATATTATTAGATTCATTAAATAATATTAATTTTGCTGTGAAGAGTGAATCGGGACAGCGTGTAGAAGGTGAGATTACTCTTCGTAGTGCAGAGGTAACATTTGAACCTTATGAACCATTATCTTATGATACAAAATATATTGTAACACTCTCAACAGAGATAACTGATTTACATATGAATAATTTAGAAGGTGAATATATAACTGATTTTACAACAGTAAGAGAAGTTAATAGTACTGATATTACTAATGGACTGCTAGCACATTTTAAATTTGAACAAAATACTTATGATAGTAGTGGTAATAATAATGATGGAGTTGCTAGTGGGAACCTTGAATATACAGAAGGTCCTTTAGGTTTATCCGCAAAATTTAGTGGTAATGAAAATATAAAACTACCTATAGAGTTGACAAGTGAGTTAGAGAATCAATATGTATCAATTGCCTTTTGGGGAAAAGCTGCTGATATGAAACATCAAATTTTTATTACCAATACAGATTATGGAGATGGGTCAAATAGTTTGTTTATGAGTGCTGATTCTGCAGGGGTGAGAGGGAGTTGTGCAAATACACGAGAGCCTATGATGATCAACCAATATGCTAATAATTGGCATCATTATACTTTTACTTATGATAATCAAGTGCAAAAGCTTTATATTGATGGTGTGTTAGTGAAAGAAGAAACTATAGGTACAAATGCAATTGGTGGAGTTGGTTGTGATAACCGTAGTGATAATGATTATGATAGGTATTTAAATATTGGTTCTTATAATAATACTTTTTCATCTTATACGGGGTATACCGAAATAGTGAATGGAAGTAAATTGATTGGAAATATTGATGACCTACGTATTTATAATCGAGTTTTAGATGATGATACGATAGATGAAATCTATAAATTAGGTAATAACGAGCCTAATAATGTACAAATTTTCTTAAATGAGATCAATGATTTTGAGATTATTGGTACTCCAAATGTGCAATATAATGATGAAAAAGGGATTTGGTTTAATTCTCAAGGGTGGGGAACAGAGAATGAAGCTAACTATTTGAAGTATACGTTACCACAGGATATAGGTATTGTACATGTGCAGATGAATATTTCTGGTCACTATAATATTCCTGAAAATTCACTGGGAAATGTTCAATTGATTGCTCTTTATAAAGATGGATCTACATATACATTAGCATCTTTAACTGATGCACACGCAAATGCTATACGAGGGCAGAGTTTTATAGTGAATGATACCACTATATATTATCTAAAACAAAAAATATATGAAAATTATCAAATTGATGTTGATATTCCAATTGAAAAACAGCATGATATTGAATCAATTTATCTCAAAGGTGGGGCATATTTGCAGTATCCACATTCAGTACATTATATAAAAGATATCGTACTGACGACAAATCGTACGGAGTAAACTTGTAAAAGTTAATTAAAGTATATTAAAAAAACTCCGATATTTTAAAATATATTTAAATATTGGAGTTTTTATGCACTATTTTTTACAAACTATGCTTATTGGATTAATGTTCTTTTTTATTGTGTTGTTTCGTATCGCTTCACATATATCTCATTTTGTAACTTTCTCTTATCAAAGTATCGTTTCCAAAGGTGCACGAAGGAGCATCAAGAGTCATATATAAAGTGAATATGCTAAAATAGTAGGATAAAATCGAAATAAATGAGATCAAAATTTGCAAAAAACAATCAAATCATTAATCAAAGAAAAAGTTCTTATTCTTGATGGAGCTATGGGAACTCAAATCCAAAACCTTGAGATTTCTGAATCTGCTTGGGAAGGGAATGAAGGGTGTAATGAACTTCTAAATGTTACTTTAGATGAGGGGATTTCACAAATTCATGAAGCCTATCTCAAGGCGGGTGCTGATATTATCAAGACCAATACCTTTGGTGCTATTCCTTGGGTACTTGATGATTATGCTATAGGATCACGTACCTATGAGCTAGCTTTCTCTGGAGCAAAGATTGTGAAAACACTTTGCGAAAAGTATAGCAGTGAGGAGAAGCCTCGATTTGTTGCAGGGGATTTGGGTCCAGGGACAAAACTTCCAAGTCTTGGACATATTACGTATGATGAGATGTATGCAGGATATAAAATTGCTGCATCAGGGTTGATTGATGGTGGTTGTGATCTCTTTTTATTAGAAACTTGTCAAGATCCCTTACAGATCAAAGCTGCACTTCATGCTTGCAGTGATTGTGCAAAAGAAAAAGACGTTGAGATACCTATTATGGTATCAGCCACTATTGAGCTTTCAGGTACGATGCTTATCGGTACAGATGCTAAAACGATTGCAACGATTTTAGAGCCTTTTGATATTCTCTCTTTAGGATTTAATTGTGGTACTGGACCTGAACAAGTAAAAAAGCATGTTAAAGCTTTAAGTGAAGTATGGGGGAAGCCAATCTCAGTACATGCTAATGCAGGGCTTCCTCAAAATAGAGGAGGGTTTACCTTTTATCCTATGGGACCTGATGAGTTTACAAAACTACAACGTGAGTTTTTAGCATTTGATGGTGTTGTACTTTTAGGAGGGTGTTGTGGTACAACGCCACAACATATTTTAGAACTCTCTAAAGCGGTTGTGGGTATCACACCAAAGAGACCAAGCGGCTCTCATCCAAAATCTATAGCGTCACTTTTTGAGACAAGAGAACTGATCCAAAACCCAGCACCTTTTTTTATTGGGGAGCGTAGTAATGCAACAGGTTCTAAAGCATTTAGAGAACTGTTGTTAGCAGAGGATTATGAGGGTACACTTTCAGTGGCACAACAGCAAGTACGAAGCGGTGCACATGGTATTGATGTTTCTGTTGGGTTTGCAGGGAGAGATGAGACTAAAGATATGGAGATTGTTGGGGGGTTGTATGCGCAAAAAGTCACACTCCCCCTGATGGTTGATTCTACAGTTTCAAAGATTATAGAATCAGGACTCAAGCAAATTGGCGGACGTCCTATCATTAATTCCGTTAATCTTGAAGATGGTGAAGAAAAGTTTGATGAAGTGTGTCAGATTGCGAAGCGTCATGGCGCGGCATTGGTCTGTTTGACGATTGATGAAGTAGGGATGGCAAAGAGTCAAGCTGACAAAGTAAGAATAGCGGAGCGTATTTACCAACTTTGTACTAAGCGTCATGGTTTTGATCCCAGAGATTTGGTTTTTGATCTATTGACTTTTACTGTGGGAAGTGGTGATGAAGAGTACTTTACTGCTGCTATTGAAACGATCGAAGCGATTCGAGAATTTTCTACTATGCATCCAGAGGTAGGTTTTGTACTTGGGGTTTCCAATATCTCTTTTGGATTGGATAAACATGCACGTGAATATTTAAATTCTGTCTTTTTAGATCATTGTGTCAAAGCAGGACTTTCAATGGCAATTGTCAATGTTAAAAATACACTGCCTATGCATAAGATCAGTGAAGAAGATATCCAAGTTTGTAATAATCTTTTACTCAATAATAGAGAGGCTGGAGACCCTCTTTTTACATTTATTGATCATTTTGCAGATGTGAAGGCACAAGATCGCGATACTGACGACGAAGCTTTTAATGCCCTTTCTGATGAAGAAAAGATTCATTTGTTGTTACTCGATGGTGATAAAGAGCGTATGTTGCCACTTTTAGAGAGTGCCAAAGATAAGATCGCTCCTGAGAAAATTGTCAACGTGCTTTTGATTAATGCTATGAAAAAGGTAGGGGAGCTTTTTGGGAGTGGTCAGATGCAACTTCCATTTGTCCTACAGTCTGCTGAGACAATGAAAGCTGCTGTAGACTTTTTAAATCCTTATTTGCCTAAAAAAGAGAAGACGACACTAACCACACTTATCATTGGTACAGTCAAAGGTGATGTTCATGATGTGGGTAAAAACTTGGTAGATATTATTCTTTCAAACAACGGTTATAAAGTGATCAATATTGGTATAAAAGCTGATATCGCTGATTTTATTGCAGCGTATAATGAGCATAAAGCGGATGCTATTGGTATGAGTGGATTGTTAGTTAAGTCAACTGCAGTGATGAAAGAGAACTTAGATGAGCTTAAAAAAGCAGGTATTGAGGTACCTGTACTTTTAGGTGGGGCGGCATTGACAAGAAAGTTTGTTGATGAGTTTTGTCGTCCAAGTTATGATGGTGCGATCTTTTATTGTAAAGATGCGTTTGATGGTATTGTAGCAATGAGTAGGATAGAAGAGGGTGGGGAGTTAGATACCAACCTTGGTAAAGTTGATTTTGAAGAGATTGAAGTGGTACAAAAAGAGAAGGCAGTTATGCCTCCTCTATGTGAAATCAAAATGCCCTCTCGAGAGATTAAGATTCCTAATCCTCCATTTTGGGGACAGCGTGTTTTAGATGCGGATGTGAAGACAATCACTTTTGATTGGATTAACCATAAGCTACTTTTTTCTCAGCGTTGGGGATATAGTGGTAAAAAGTTAAGTAAAGAGGAGAAGCAAGAGCAGATTGATAATAAACTCTGGCCGCTTTTTGAGGAGCTGAAAGCTGATATCTTAAAAAAAGAGCTTTTTGATCCTGTACAGCTTTATGGCTATTTCCCTTGTCGTAGTGATGGTGATACACTTTTGATTTTTGATCCAAGTGAAGGGTGGAATCACGCAGATGAGATTAATCGTGAACCACTTGAAAAAGTACGCCAACGTGCAATACATAAAATTATATTTCCAAGACAAGGACGTAAACCTTATCGCTGTTTAAGTGACTATTTTCACCATGATCGTCATGATGTGATTGCGCTTAGTTTAGCAAGTGCAGGGAGTAAATTTACGGAATTTGAAAATAGACTCTATGCTGATGGAAAGTTTACTGACTATCATCATTTACATGGCCTTAGTGTAGAGCTTGCTGAAGCACTCGCGGAAGTGATACATAAACAGATTAGACTTGAATTAAATATTGCGCACGATGAGGGAGATACTTTACGTGATGTACGCTTAAGTCGTTATCAAGGTGCACGTTATTCATTTGGATATCCAGCTTGTCCTGAACTCTCAGATAATCAAGTGATCTTTGATCTCTTAGAGGCTGAAAAGTTTGGTGTACATTTGGGAGAGACGTTTCAGATGCATCCAGAGCAAAGTACCAGTGCACTAGTTGTGCATCATAAAGAGGCTCTCTATTACACGATTTAGTAAGAGTGAAATTATTTAAACTTCTGCCGATTTACATTGAAGATAAAACTTCAAAAGGTGGTTAATATGAAATATTTAATAGGGCTATTATGTTGTATTTCACTTTTACAGTCAGCAGACTTGAAATATGGTGTGGATGCTTTGGAAAAGGGTGATTTTGCGACTGCGTTCGAGACTTTTAGGATAGCAGCAGAATCAGGAGAGAAATTAGCACAATATAACCTTAGTGTACTTTATAATCATGGGTATGGTGTAGCAAAAAACCATGAAAAGGCCTCATATTGGCTAAAGCAAGCCACTAGTAATAATCAACTATAGCTTAGTAGGAGGTCTCACAGAGACTCTCTACTTTGTATCTTTCAGTAGCGCTTCTAACTTCTCATCATTTTGTATTAATAACGTTTCAAAGTTTTCTTGATTATCTGTTTGCTCATGTTTATACTTATCTAGTATGAGATTACTATGTCCTATGATAACAAGATATCGTGTGGTATTAAACTCTAAAAGAACGACCCTATTTTTAGTATCAATCATCTTTTGTTGAATAATTTTAATCTCTTGTTTGGGGGCATCATTTTTATGAAAAAGCCAGCTATTACTACTTGTTTTTGGTTGTGTAAGCCACTTTTTTAAGAGATAAAGTACGAGAAAGAGAAATGCTAAGACTGCTAATACCTTTAAAAAACTATTACTAATATCTTGCTCTTTTTTAGTGATCAGTGCTTTAGTTGCTGTGGGAATAGGCGCCACTGTTTTTGCTCTGATACGCAGTCCTGAGTTATCTACTGTTTTAGATGCTTGCAAAGTAAAAGGGTTACTACCAGCAACTTTGACAAATGTATGGGTATTGTAGGGAATAATTTGTATATTTTGTATGACTGTTGAGTCAATTTTTTCAATGATACTTGTCTCTACCTTTAATCGTTCTAACATTAGTATAGTACTATTGTTATCTTTTTTTTGAGAAACTTTGCCTTCATAAGGTGCATCAAAAGAGAGCATCAAATCAACACTATTATTCTCTTTATAGATGTTGTGTGAAGTGATGGTGATGCTAAAAAGAGAAGTGTAGATAGAGAGTAAAAGGAGTAGACTCCTCACTGGCGCTCTTTTTTAAAGTATTGGATAATAGCATCTGAGTCAAGTATCTCATTGATACGAATGGCTAAATTCTCTTCATAGACCATGACTTCTCCTTTACCAACAATTTTTTTGTTGACATAGAGCTCAACACTCTCTCCTGCAGGTTTTTGTAAATCAATCACAGAACCTGTTTTGAGTTTTAAAAAATCTCTTAATGATACATTGGTCGAACCCAGTTCAGTCACAAGTGTAACCGATACATCAATAAGTTTGTCGTAATTTGTACTATTTACGTCTATTTCAAAATTTTCCATAAATTGATTATACCTTTAAGTGGCTTTTATGTAAAATCGGCTCTTTACTAAATAGGGATAATATGTTTATAGAATTGGCCGTTATCGGTATTTTTACTGGTGTCATCTCAGGCTTTTTTGGTGTCGGAGGCGGTACCATTTTAGTACCGCTTCTCATGTATATTGGTATTGATATCAAAGAGGCGATAGGAATCTCTATTATGCAGATGGTTTTTAGCTCTTATTTGGGGTCATATCTCAATTTTAAAAAAGGTTCTTTACAAGTTGGTTCACTCATCTATATTGGTTATGGTGGACTGCTTGGTGCTTTGGGCAGTGGGTATGTTGTTGAGAATTTAAGCTCTCAAGTACTTACCATTATTTTTATGATGGTTGTGATTTATGCTATTTATCGTTTCTTTCATGCACCTCATGAATCAGACAAAATGCCTATTGAAAATAAAGGGATTTTTTTTATTATTGGGATTGTGATAGGACTTTTAGCGGCAAGTGTTGGGGTAGGTGGCTCGATTATTTTAACACCTATTTTAGTAGGTATGTTGCATTATCACATTAAAAGTGCTGTAGCTGCAGGACTCTTTTTTGTGATTTTTTCTTCAACGGCAGGATTGATAAGCCATACATTGTATGGAAATATTAATTATGAGTATGGGCTCATCATTGGTATTGCATCTTTACTAGGTGTCTTTTTAGGTATACATCTTGCACATAAGACAGATCCAAAAAGACACAAAAATCTAATCTTAATTCTCAATTTTATTATTTTGGGACTTATTATTAATAAATTGATATTGGGGTAGAGGGGAATAGATGGATAGTATAAAAGTTTATGGCGCTAGAGAACATAATTTAAAATCAATTAATCTTGAGTTACCAAAAAATAAGTTGGTTGTTATTACAGGGATTAGTGGTAGCGGTAAGAGTACATTGGCATTTGATACACTCTATGCTGAGGGGCAAAGACGTTATATGGAGTCACTCTCTAGTTATGCAAGACAATTTTTAGATCGTATTGGTAAACCTGATGTTGATAAGATTGAGGGTTTAACTCCTGCAATTGCGATTGATCAAAAGACAACGTCTAAAAATCCACGCTCAACGGTGGGAACTATTACCGAGATTTATGACTATTTTAGACTTTTTTATGCCAGAGTAGGGAAACAGCACTGTCATCAGTGTGGTGAACCCATCTCTCAAATGAGTACAGGTGATATTATTGATCAAGTACAAAAGCTTCCTGAAGGTGCAAAAGTTGTTCTGTTAGCTCCGTTAGTTCGTGAGAAGAAGGGTAGTTTTACAGATATGCTTGAATCTTTGCGACATAAAGGGTATGTTCGTGCCATGATTGATGGTGTAATGGTGCGTTTGGATGAAGAGATAGAGTTAAGTAAAACCAAAAAACATACCATTAAAGTGGTAATTGATAGAGTTGTGATCAAAGAAGAGAATCGTCAAAGGGTTGCTGAAGATGTTGAAAAAGCACTCAAAGAGAGTTATGGTGAACTTGAGATTGAAGTACTTAACCATGAAGAGGTTGGATTAGAGACAAATCATATTCATCATAGTGAACATTTTGCTTGTTTTGATTGTAAAATCTCTTTTGAACCGCTTGAACCTCTCTCTTTCTCTTTTAATTCTCCTAAAGGTGCATGCCCAGTATGTGATGGTTTAGGAATTCGTTATGCGATTGATATGGGTAAAATTATTGATCAGCATCTGAGTATTGACAAAGGTGCAGTAAAACTTTTTTATGGATTTAACAAAGGGTATTATGCAAAATTTTTAAAAGCCTTTTGTGATGCCAACGATATTGATACAACAATTCCTTTTGAGTCATTAGCGTCTCACCAGCAAAAGGCGGTATTGCATGGTGGTGCGAGTGAGGCTGAGTTTACTTGGAAACGTCATAAGCTTAAACGTCGTTTTGAGGGTGTGGTTAAGATCGCTTATAATATGATCAAAGATGAAAAAGAGCTTGCTGAGTATATGAGTGAGAAGGTTTGTGATCGTTGTGGCGGTAACCGTCTTAGTCTTGAATCATTGGCGGTGCGTATCGCTAAAACAGGTATTGCTGATCTTTTAGAGATGCCGATTGAGTCATGTTATAACTTTTTTGACAATAGTAAAAACTTTGATTACTTTACTGAACAACAAAAGGTGATTGCTGCGCCTATCTTAAAAGAGATTAATGAACGGCTCTTTTTTCTTTATGATGTAGGATTGGGATATCTCTCCTTGGGACGTGATGCCAGAACCATTAGTGGTGGTGAAGCACAAAGAATTCGGATTGCTTCACAAATCGGTAGTGGTTTAACAGGGGTAATGTATGTCTTAGATGAGCCAAGTATCGGTCTACATGAGAGAGATACACTCAAATTGATTCGTACACTGAAAAATCTTCAGAGTAAAGGTAACTCTGTCATTGTTGTTGAACATGACAAAGAGACTATTGAAGCGGCTGATTATATCATCGACATTGGTCCTAAAGCGGGACGATATGGTGGTGAAGTGATCTTTAGTGGTACATTAGAGGAGCTTAAAAAAGCAGATACGTTGACGGCTGATTATCTTTTTGGGCGAAAAAAGATTGATTATTTTTATGGTAGAGCGCAAGAGAAATGGTTAGAGATCAAAAATGTCACGCTTAATAATATAGAAGCACTCAATGTTGAAATTCCGTTGGCAAATTTAGTTGCTGTTACTGGTGTAAGTGGTAGTGGTAAGAGTTCGCTTATATTGCAAACGCTTCTACCTGTGGCTAAAGAGATTTTAAATCATGCGAAGAAAGTGAAGAAAGTAGATGGTGTTGAGTGTGTTGGACTTGAGCATTTGGATAAAGTGATCTATCTTGATCAAAGTCCGATTGGGCGAACGCCACGTAGTAACCCTGCAACATATACAGGAATTATGGATGAGATAAGAGAGCTTTTTACGAAAACCAAAGAGGCACAGATTCGTGGTTATAAGATAGGGCGGTTTAGTTTTAACGTCAAAGGTGGGCGTTGTGAAAAGTGTCAAGGAGAAGGTGAAATCAAAATCGAGATGCACTTTTTACCAGATATCTTAGTGAAGTGTGACGCATGTCATGGGCATCGTTATAATGCGCAGACTTTAGAAGTACTTTATAAAGGGAAAAATATCTCTGATGTACTTAATATGAGTGTAGATGAAGCTTTAGAATTTTTTCAAAAAGTTCCAAAAATAAAAGCTA
>JAHZKW010000157.1 GCA_022600175.1 Campylobacterota bacterium | reverse complement strand
GGATTCACGATACCTACAAATAGGAACGGCTATTGTTGCGGCAAAACCAAGGCATCCTATTTTGAAGCATGTAATAAGAACTATGCGAAAAAGCTACATGACCCATAAAGGGGCGCCCGAGCAAACAGGCCCCAAGCATTTCACAAGAGCATTTTTTGATGTATTCAATATGACTGATACTATTGATATTATTTTTCTTTTTAAACTTTATTGCAACAAATTAATTATTTAGTCTTCTATATAAAAAAATAACAACCTTACTCAAAGTAGTTACCACAAAAGAAAAATATTAAAATAAAGAGGAACATAGACTCAACTTAAAAGGTCTATTTTAAAGATATGAATGATTTTACAGAAAAGATAGGGAAAGGTATATTTATAAAGACTCTAAAACCAACTTTGCCAATCTCAATGCTTTTGTTCTATGCGAAAATGTCTGCTTGATCTCCTTATCAAGATCACCTAATGTCTCACTATAGCCTTCAGGGATAAACATCGGATCATAGCCAAAACCACCCTCACCACTTGCTTCAGCAATCACTTCACCATGCATCCAACCATGTACGGTAAAAGCACCTTGATTTGTCACAATTGCCATCGCTGCAGTATAATAAGCGGGGGTTCTATGGATCCCCTTTTCTTTTAACGTATCGATAAGTTTGTAGAGATTCTCTTTATCCGTAGCACCCTTTCCAGCATAGCGAGCACTATAGATACCAGGGATATTACCAAGTGCAGGGACGGTGATACCGCTATCATCAGAAAGTACAACAAAGTTTTCTTCTTTCTCTTTTAAGCTATCAAAAATGGTTTGTGCCTTGATCAATGCATTCGCTTGATAGGTATCACCATCTTCTACAATCTCAAAAGGAGCAATCAGATCAGAGTAAGCAACGACTTCACTATCATCGCAGTATGCTTTAATCTCTTTAATTTTACCCTTATTTCCACTTGCTAAAACGATTCTCATATCCAACCTTAATAGAGATAGGACTATAATTGTCCCTAATTACATAATGATTATAACACACAAGGGGTTTTGGGATGGTAAAAACAGTACTACCGCTGAGTCTGATAATAGCACTACGATTTTTTGGTCTATTTATCGTACTTCCAGTACTTTCAGCATATGCACTTTCACTTGAAGGGGCGAATGCATTTTTAGTAGGAATAGTTGTAGGTGGGTATGCACTTACACAAACACTATTTCAGGTGCCTTTTGGGCTTATGAGTGATAAACTCGGACGTAAAAAAACACTTCTGTTTGGACTGATTATCTTCATTATCGGTTCGATTATTGCAGCCCTTAGTGACAATATCTATATGCTCATGTTCGGTCGTTTCTTACAAGGTGCAGGTGCTATTGGCTCAGTTGTCACAGCGATGATTAGTGACTTGGTCAAGGAAGAGACACGCGCACAGGCGATGGCAGTCATGGGTGGAACAATTGCGATGAGTTTTGCAGCTGCAATGATTGTTGGACCACTAGTAGGTGGATACTATGGGGTAGATAAACTCTTTTGGATCACAGCAATACTTGCAACCTTAGCAATTCTTATCCTCTTTACCAAAGTGCCAACTCCTCCAAAAATTATCCATACCTACTCTGAAGAAGAGAGTAAAATGAAACATGTTTTCAAAGATGATAGTCTTAAAAGTATGTACATCACTTTTCTTTTTCACAGCTCTATCATGACAATGGCATTTTTAATCATTCCAATTGTAATGACAAGTAGTCCTGAAGAGGGAGGTTTTGGCTGGGATAAGATGGATCTTTGGAAAGTCTATATCCCTGCAATGGTACTAGGAATCTTAGCCATGGGACCAGCTGCAGTATTTGGAGAGAAACGGGATAAAGGAAAAGAGATTTTTATGATCTCTATTGTCAGTATTGCCCTAGGTTTTATTCTGATGGGATTTGCAACTAACGCAACACTCTTTATCATCGGTGTCTGTCTCTTTTTTATCGGTTTTAACATGTTTGAGCCATTGCTTCAATCTTTTGTCTCCAAGTTTGCCAAAGTACATCAAAAAGGAGCTGCACTTGGTGTGGCTAACTCTTTTGCTTATTTTGGAGCATTCTTAGGCGGTGTATTTGGTGGTTGGTTACTCCATAGCTTTTCACGAGGAGCAATTGCTACGTTAGTACTAGGGCTTAGTATACTCTGGTTTTGGTGGGTGAGCAAACTCAGAAACCCTGGGCACAGAGGCAATGTTTATATGGAATTTGACAAATACGCAAGAGAAAAGCTAGAAGCGATGAAAGCAGATATCGAAGGGATTGTAGAGCATTATGCCAACGAAACAGAAGAGATTATTGTTGTGAAATATGACAAAGATCTGACTGATGAAGATACCATTAGAGCATACCTTGTGAAATAACTATTGACTTTTCTTACACTTTTTACGCTCTCATTTCTGGCAGCTACACTGCTGCCAGGAGGCAGTGAAGCACTCTTACTCTATGATCTCTCTTTAGGCTATGACCCTTTTTTGCTTATTTTTGTTGCTACCATCGGAAATACCTTAGGCTCTCTGGTCAATTACTGGATAGGATTAAAGGGGGTTGACTACCTCATTACAAAAAAGTATCTTAAAGCACAACAAATGGATAGAGCAGACAAACTTTTTGCACGTTATGGTGCTTTTTCACTCCTCTTATCATGGGTGCCTATTATTGGTGATCCTATTACCTTTATCGCTGGGGTTTTAAAATATGATATAAAGAAGTTTCTAGCCATTGTATTTTTGGCTAAAGGCATTAGGTATGGGGTGATAAGTCTACTCATTTAGTAGACTTTATCTTTAAAACTTATATCCTAATACTGCGGCATAGCGATTACCATCGATGGTATCTTTTCTATATTCATACTCCATCAACGTTGCACGAAAACCTATAATCATACCACTTGGGAAAAGATAATCTATCTCGGCTAAAGCACCTAATCCATTGTCAAAATCTACCTCTTCATCACTATAACCAAATCCATCACTCTCTAATGTTGGACTCATATGATAAGTGGCACCTACACCAACACGCCACTGATTTATGACGTAATACTGGATCACAGAGAGTGGAAAACGACCAAATGTCACATCACCATTGCTTGCATCTGCGGAATCAAACATATACCCAATACTCACTAGCGTTTGTAGCTCAGGAGTAGTTTTTGGGACAAAAAGTATACCACCCGTAAAACCGACACCTCCACCAGCATAGAGATTTGCAGTATCACCATTTGTATAGCCAATCGAAGCTAACTTATCACCACCACGACCTATGTTAAGCTCAACATACCAATCAAGGTTTTCAGCATGTAATGACACAATACAACACAAACTCAATAATAACTTTTTCATCATATCCCTTTATCTAAATGTTGCACAACTACTTAGTTTTCCACCTTTTAAGCCATTGTGAAACCATGTCATTCGCTGTTTTGAGCTTCCATGTGTAAATGCATCAGGTTGGACATACCCTTGTGCCTGTTTTTGTAATCTATCATCACCAATAGAGTTTGCTGCATTAAATGCTTCATCAATATCGCCTGCTTCTAACATACCAAAGAGTTTATGCGCATGATTAGTCCAAATTCCTGCATAACAATCAGCTTGAAGCTCTACTTTGACTTGTAGTGCATTGGCATCTGCTTTACCGTACGCGCTCTGTTTTGCCCGTTCTACTTTATTGAGTGTACCTTCGAGGTTTTGGATATGATGACCCACCTCATGTGCTAAGATATACGCTTGTGCAAAGTCTCCTGAAGCACCAAATTTATACTGTAACTCATCATAAAATCCAAGGTCAATATAGATCGTTTGATCAGCAGGACAATAAAAAGGACCTACTTGAGAGTTTGCAACACCACAACCACTTCTCGTTTGTTCACGATAAAGTACCAATTTTGGCTCTTGATACTTATACCCTGCCTCAGCAAATACTCTTCCCCATACTACTTCTGTGTCAGCAAGTACCGTTGCAATAAAAGCTGCTTTCTCATCATCAGCTTTTTGATCTTTCACTACCGACTTTGCACCACTACTACCCATTCCGATAAGAGAGAGAGGATTAAACCCGCCTATATAAGCAAGTGCTCCCACACCGATAACTACCAACCCTAATTTACTCTTTAAAAGTGGTTTGATAATCGGCAAAATAAAAAAAAGTGTTTGAAGTGAAGGCATTTGAAATCCTCCACCGCCACCACTTGAATTTCTACGATCATCAACGTTTGAACTCTGTCTTCTATTTTTCCATTTCATATTGTTCACCTTTTCAAATATACATCAATTCACTCTATCAAATCTTGCTTTAAAAGTGTACAAATATTGCTAACCTTTACACGCTTTTAAGTATAATTTCAGATAAAAATTTATCTAAGGAGATTTCATGAGTAGAGTTTTTAATTTTGGTGCAGGTCCTGCAGCGATACCTTTAGAGGTGCTTGAAGAAGCACAAAAACATCTTGTAGATTTTAAAGGTGAAGGTATGTCTATCATGGAGGCTTCACATCGATCAAAAATGTATGATGACGTACACACTGAAGCGATGGCACTGATGAGAGAGCTCTATGAGATCCCTGAAGATTATGAGATTCTTTTTCTACAAGGTGGAGCCTCTTCACAATTTGCACTTGTCCCTATGAACCTTTATCAAGGGGGAAAAGCAGAGTATGCAGATACAGGAAGCTGGTCTGCAAAAGCGATTAAAGAGGCAAAGATTCAAGATATCAATTTTGAGATCATTGCAAGCTCTAAAGAGAGTAACTATAACCATATTCCTGAAAATATCCACTTTAGTGATGATGCTGATTTTGCCTATATTACCTCTAACAATACTATCTATGGCACACAATATAAAACATTTCCAAAAACCAAAGCACCACTGGTGATCGATGCCTCAAGTGATATCTTCTCTTACCCTGTAGATTGGTCAACGGTAGATCTTATGTTTGCAGGTGCACAGAAAAATGCTGGTCCTTCAGGAGTAACCATTGTAATCATCAAAAAAGAGCTTCTTGGTCGTGTCAGTGACAAAGTACCTACTATTTTTCGCTACAAAACACATGCAGAAAAAGATTCACTCTACCACACACCACCAACATTTGGTATCTATATGCTTGGCTTAACGATGCAGTGGATCAAAGCACAAGGAGGCATTAAAGCACTCCAAAAAGCCAATGAAGCAAAAGCAGCACTGCTCTATGATGCGATTGACAATAGTAATGGATTTTACATAGGACATGCCAAAAAAGATTCTAGATCTCTTATGAATGTCTCTTTTAATATCAAAGATAAAGATGCAGACCTCGAAGCAAAGCTTGTAAAGCTTGCCACTGAAAACGGCATGATAGGGCTTAAAGGGCACCGTTCTATCGGAGGTCTTCGCGCTTCTATTTATAATGCTATGAGTTTAGAAGGGATCCAAGCGCTGGTTGCTTTGATGGAACAGTTTGCACAAGATAACAACTAAGGGGTTAGTATGTTTAAAATACAAACCCTTAATAAAATTTCAACTACAGGATTAAATGGTTTTGATAGAGGAGCCTATGAAGTAGCCAGTGAACTCCCTAGTCCCGATGCTATCGTTGTGAGAAGCTTCAAGATGCATGAGATGGAGTTTGATAATCATCTCAAAGCGATTGCAAGAGCTGGTGCAGGTACCAACAATATCCCCATTGATCGCTGCAGTGAACAAGGAATTGTGGTTTTTAACACTCCTGGAGCCAATGCTAATGGAGTGAAAGAAATGGTACTTGCAGGTCTCTTTCTTGCATCCAGAGATATTACTGGTGCAGCCAAGTGGGTTGAGGGTATCAAAGATGAAGGGGAAAATGTCCCTGCACTAGTTGAAAAAAACAAATCAAACTTTGCAGGCTGTGAGATCAAAGGAAAGACTTTAGGCGTTGTAGGACTTGGTGCCATTGGTGCAATGGTTGCAAACAATGCCATTGATCTAGGGATGGATGTTATCGGTTATGACCCTTATCTCTCCGTCGATGCAGCATGGGAACTCTCAAGTAAAATTCAAAAAGCCACAGGATTAGAGACACTGCTCTCACAAGTTGACTATCTGACTATTCATGTACCACTTATGGAGAGTACCAGAGGGATGTACAATGCAGAAAAATTTGCCATGATGAAAGAGGAAATTAAAATCCTAAACTTCTCAAGAGCCGCACTCATGAATGAAAATGATCTACTCAAAGCCCTTGAACGTGGTAAGGTCTCTACTTATGTGACAGATTTTCCAGAAGCCAATCTCTTAGGTGTCAAAGGAGTTGTCTCCATTCCTCATCTGGGTGCATCTACAGAAGAATCTGAAGAGAACTGTGCAGTCATGGCAGTTAATCAAATGAAAGAGTATCTGGAGAATGGAAACATCACAAACTCTGTAAACTTTCCAAACTGCACCTTACCAAGAACTACGGGTGAAAAACGTATCATCATCGCAAATCAAAATATTCCTAATATGCTCGGAGAGATCAGTGCCGTTTTAGCACAACATAGTCTCAATATCGGAGATCTGCTAAACAAAAGCAAAAATGATCTTGCTTATAACATCATTGATGTAGATGGTGAAATCTCTGATGAAGCTATTGGACAATTGAAAGCCATTACAGGGGTTATCACCGTACGTGTGATTGACTAATAAAGAGGGAGAGGGAAAAAATATGCACTATCTAAAATCGATGAATGTCCAAGTACTGCTTGGGATCATGCTAGGGATTGCCTTTGGTATCTTACTACCAGAGCTAGCACTACAACAAAAACTCTTAGGATCACTTTTTGTGAGTCTTTTAAAGATGCTTGTAGTACCTTTAGTCTTTGCCTCTATCTATATCGCTATCGCGGGACTTGGTGGCTTAGAGAAGCTCAAGACTATTGGACTTAAAACAGTGGGACTCTATATGCTCACCACGGCATTTGCAACTTTTACTGCTATTGTTGTGATGAATCTCTTTCCTATCGGTGAAGCCACAAGTGCGGCAGGCCTGACTTATGAGAAAGCAGCAACTGTCAAACCTTTCTCGTTTGAAGCACTTATTTTAAGTTTTGTTCCTACCAATATCTTCAACTCTTTAGCAGGAGGATATATGATGCAGGTAATTATCTTTAGTATATTTCTCTCTATTGCATCACTCTATCTTGAAGAGAAACATCAAAATATCATGTTTGATTTTTTTACAGCTATCAGCCAAGCAATGTTGGAAATCGCAAAATGGATTATTGCACTCACTCCTATCGGTGTATTTTCACTCATCTCATATATTGTGGCTGAGCAAGGGTTAGAGGTGATCTTAGGATTATGGAAATATATGTTGATGGTACTTGCCGTATTACTGATCCATGCACTTTTCACACTCCCAATCGTGCTTGCACTCTTTGCAAAAATCAATCCTATACATTATCTCAACAGTGTCAAAGAAGCTTCTATCATGGCATTTTCCACGGCATCTAGTGCTGCGACACTTCCGGTGAGTATGAAAGTGGTCCAAGAAAAAGGTGGGGTTAGTAAAGAGAGTGCAGGTTTTGTATTACCATTAGGGGCAACCGTCTCGATGGATGGTACAGCAGCCTATCTCACCGTTGCCGTACTCTACATCGCAAATCTTGCAGGTGTAGCGATGAGCTTTGGAGATCAAATACTTTTAGGTATTACCGTAGTGGCTCTCAGTGTTGGTGTTGCTGCACTTCCAAGTGCTTCACTTGTCATGATGGTGGTCATTCTCAATCAAGTCGGTCTTCCTGTAGAGTATTTGGCACTTATTGTTGCTGTTGATAGGATTCTTGATATGGCTAGAACATCTCTAAATGTCACGAGTGATTTGGTTGTAACAAAAATCATAGATGAAAGTAATAAAAGAAGAAACTAAATCTTATTTTACATTAAGCAAATTTAACTATGATATTCCTAGTTTAAAATAGGGGAATATCATGGAGACAAAAACTTTAAAACGATTCAGGTCTATTGGTTTAATTGAGGGGATCTCATACTTAGTACTGCTTTTTATAGCAATGCCATTGAAATATATCTGGATGCTTCCATTAGCAGTAAAAATTGTAGGTATGCTTCACGGGATTTTATTTATGCTCTATGTTGCACTGCTCTACAAAGCACATGTGACTTATAAATGGGGATGGAAATTTTCAGCGATCCTATTTATCGCTTCATTAATTCCTTTTGGTACCTTTTACACAGATAAAAAACTCAAACTTATTGAAGAAGTTGAAGCAGCAAAAGTAAAAGCTTAAAAACTATACTTTTGCCCAGCGATGACAGCAATCGCTTGTGTATCTTTATCTTGTCTATAATAATCTAAAATCAAATAACTACTAAATTTTGTACTATTTTTATAATCGACACCTAACAGATAATTCATAGAACTAAGCTCACCTAAGCGTAGATCTGTAGAGGCATACTTTTGTGTTGTAAAGTAGTCATTTTGACCATGATAAAACTCTGCACTTGATTGTGTATAGTAGCGAAGCCCTCCCTCAAAAGAGAGCTTGTCATTATAAGCATAGTAAAGTTCCCCCTCTATCGCATGTGAATCCAACTCCCAATCATCACGATAATAACGATAATTTGTATGTAGTGTCCATTGCCTATCTAACGCTTTAGCATAATGTATCTTTGCACCATAAGCAGTTCTAAGATCAGGTCGCTTCTCATTCTCTATGTAAAATCTACCCTCTTTATTTCGTACTACATTGAGATATTGATTCGTGAGATACCCATTTTCATTGCTTCCAAAAACAGAGAGCTTTGCATAAGAGTCTCTATCGATTGTGAAAGCATAAGTTAACTGGGCATTATAGATATTTTGATGAGTCACAGCACTTGCACCACTACTCGAATCACACTCAGGGTTTCCACTACACCAAAGTAGTACATCTGCACGCTGCACTGCAACGGATCCTTCAAGTGAACTATTTTTACCACTATCCAACCAATGAAGATAAGAGAATGAGGCTTCAGGGATATGATAATCATGTTCATTAGAGTAGGAAAGCCCAAAAGTCATCTCATCACGGTTTTCAAGACGTTTGGTTAATGCTGCTGAACCAAAGACACGCGTCTCAGCGTAATTGATCAATCCATATCCAATTTCTTCTTCACCCACCTCTTCACCTCTGGCAAAAGGCGATGGCGTACTGGTACTATAACGATAAGGTGAAGCACCACTTGAGGTATCAAAACTTTTATCATAAAAGGTAGGGGATGCTCCACTTACCGCATCAACAGTGATCTTCCCATTAAACGTATAATCAGTACCAAAATCAAGATTGACCTCCAAAGAAGGAGCTATGATAGGGGAGATAATATTGGTCACTTCATGATCTTCATCGTAAAACATAAACTGTGTCGTGACATAATCTTCAGCATAAAGATAACTACTAAATAACAGTGTAGCGACAGAGAGAGAAAGTTTTATTTGCATCCGCACCCTCCTCCTCCAGCACCACTACCCCCACGACTCCCTTCTTTAGAGATAAAAATCTGCTCTTTGGCACTTTTTAACAGTGTACGTCCTGCCGTATCTTGCATATGTGATTTGCTCAGTGTCTCTTTTTGCCAAGGCTTGACATTTTGGATACAACCACTCAATAAGAGTGCACATAGAAGTAAAAAAATAGAGTGTTTCATGATTATCGCTTTAAAAAAGTATTGATGAGTTCAGGATAGCGCTCTTCTATCCTCTTTTGTGCAAGGTTTGAGCTCAGTCCTATAAGTCTAGGCATTTTAAGAATCATCTTTTGTCCCACGGAGGTATCGAAAAATGCACTAAACTGCTGCATCTCTTTTAATGTCAACTCTTTGATATAGATACCTGCTAATTGTGATTTTAATTTTTGATAACTTAAATGTTTCATAAAAAACTGTGTCACCTCTTTTTGTTTCATAGCCAAAATAGGGTTTTGGGAAACTTCCATCTTAACCATATTATGAATATGTCGCTCTAAGAGTCTATTCTTATTCATAGTATCAAGCATCTGCAAAGCAGCTATCTTTTTAGCATTATATGCATTAGATGCAACTAAAGAAGAAGAGAGAAATATCAGTAATGTTAATATTTTGATCCATCTCATCTAATTCCCCCATCCATGCATACGCTTCGCACTGATAACATCATAATTCTCAGCCAAGTCAAGATGATTGACTGCAACATAGAGATGTTTTTCTAACAATGCTTTAAGTGCACTAATATTATCACGATCTTTCTGAACAAAAAGTAGTAGATTACCACCACTTTTTACGACATAATAGAGTTTTTTAAACAAAAGTGTCAAGTTTTCAACTTGAGATAGATCAATCGTAACAAAGACAAAATCATACTCTTTAGATTGACGATTATAACGTTGCTGTCTAAGGTTAAGCAGATTTATAGAAAAACGTATCGGTAACTCTTGTAATCTTTTTTGAGCATCTAGCACACTCTTCTCATCAAGTAATCTTAAATCATAGTCATAATCTTTTAATTTACAAAATGTTGCAAGTTTTTGACAAAATGCTAAACTACCATTTGAGAGATGATACAACCTAGTCATTGGATGTTCAGGAATAATAGAGAGAAGTTGTGTAGATTCTAATACAGATACGGTAAACATGTGCTATATCCTTTCTTAGAGTTTAAAAGATTATAGCACAATGCTATTAGAGTTAAAACTTTGTATAAAGTATTTGAAAGCCATGGTGATCATTAAAGATCATATCCGTTAATCCATCATTATCAAAGTTTACTTTATTATACTTAGTATAACTATTTAGATATTGATTATGCTTTTTGAAAAAGTCACCACGCTCTTGTTGCCACTCTCCATCCACAATACTATAGATTGTAAAATACTCTTCCCACTCATCAAAACCAATCAAGGAGTCACTACTTTTACCAAACAAATGCACACTTGAAAAGTCTCTCGCATAGCTATGATTTAACACTATCTCTAAAGTATCTTCAAAACTACTCTCTTCATCACCTAAGACAACATAAGTTTCTTTTGAACTGTAATCTTTATCAAAAAGGTAAATAATATCAGGATAACTATCTTGATTGACATCTGCGATCAATGAAGCATTGAGCTCTTTATCAAAGCTCAATACTTTACTTTTTTGTATGAAACCACCCTCATCATTTTGGGTAAAAACAGTAAAACCACTGTTACTAAGCAGTACAATATCTAGTTTTTCATCTTGATTAAAGTCAAGGATTAAAAGTTCATTGATCTCCATCATGTAGGTAGATTCATCAAGCGTAGTATGTCGAAACAGACCATCACTTTGCCCATAAAAGAGTTCAATATTTTCTTGACGCATACTGGTGATAATCAGATCAGCAAATCCATCGCTATCTAAATCTCTCACTTCAACATCTGAGATATCATGTAAAGAGGCATAAATAAGCGTTGGTGTATTAAATGTACCATCCTCTTTTTGTGTTAATAAAATAACTTTATTATCTAGTTTCAATACCAAGTCCATACGTCCATCATGATTAAAATCACTTGTGTAAACTTGCTTAACACTGAAATTGTTATACCCTTCTTCTACCTCTACCAATTGTTGCTGGGCATACTCTCCTTCTGTATTTTGGAATAGGATCAAAACCTTTGGATAACTCTGAACTCCATAAAGTGTAGAGACTATATCTTTTCGTTTATCACCATTCATATCTGCAACTTTTATTTCATCTAAATATAAAGAGTAATCTACAACATTTTGTGCCACTTTATGATCAAAGTAGTAAGGTTTATACTCAAGATTAAAATAGATACTCGTATTATAATCTTCACCATCAGAAACCTGTAAATGTAAAGAGACTTGTTTATCCAGTGTTAAGAGATTAATTGTTGGGTTGAGTGTTGTTTGTGTACTTTCAACAACTTCTACTCCAAATACGCCGTCATAATTTTGAGATTTTTGCACAAGATAAGAGAGTTTATCACCATCAGCATCAGATATCTCAAATAAACTCTCAAGGTCTAATGTAACTATTTTCTCCCTTACCCTAACTGGATAGCCATACCCATATTCACTGTTATATTTAATCTCTGGACTTTTATTTTTTACCACTTTATTAATAACTTGTACCACCTCTTCACCATTGGCTGTAGCATACAATTTTAGGGTAACCTTATCCCCTTTTTTAAAGTGAGTATGAGACAAAGTGCTGAGCGCACCTTGATAAAGTTCCTGATCATTCACATACCATTGTATTGTCACATCTACACCCTCTATATAGTTTTCATACTCAAAACTAAAATCTTGATCGGTGTATATCCAATATGGCAGTGAAAAGTAACGAAAAAATGGCTTTTGCGTTTCAAATAGCTGTGAACCATAAAGAAAATATTTTTTTTCAAAATCAGGTACTTCATAACCTAATGGATAATAGAAATAATCACTTTTAAAAGCTTCAAATTTATATTCTTTTTCATTTGCATCACTCAAAAAATGTGATTCTAAACCATCTAAATTATAAGTATAATCAACATATCCAAAGTCATCTACATATATTTTACCAGAGATATAAGGTCTTTCATATAAAGGACCATAAAAAGTAAGATCTTTAAATGCATATTTTTGTCCTGTGACATGATCATCGATGACAAGATAAGCGATATTATACTCTTCTGCAAACAGTTGAAACTCTCCATCTTCATAACGTGTATGCCGTTTATAGTCCATTTTCAAATTCATTGTTAGGTTTTGTTCTGGTGACCTTACGACAAAATCATTAACAGTAATCCTATTTCCAGAAATACCCAACGCTTGATCAAACACCATATATTCATTTTTAATATGTGCATTTGTTTTATTCCAAACATCATCATTACTCATTCTAAACATATAGCATTTACAATCATTCAAAAAGTACTCTAGTGTTCCTAAGCCTGTTTGCTGATCTAATGCTCCTTCAACAGTTGGACATTTATAATGGTCTATATACTCTAAATTCTCATCCATCTCATAGATCTGACGCATATAGATTGAAGCCTGTATAAAAACTTTCACATTCTCCTCTGTAATGACAGCTTTATTGGTCTTTCCACCATATAATCCATTACTCCATGATAGATCAGACTCCGTAGTATTAGTTTCAACATTCATATTATTATCAGTAGGAGTTTGAGATAGATTTCCATCTACTTGCACCTCAGGAGAGGGGTTCACAACAGTTTTAGTGTCACCTCCACCACCACATCCTAAAAAGAGACCAAAGATTAAAATTAAAATAAAAAATTTTATTATTTTCATAACTATTCCTTTCTATCAGAAGGAACATGGTAGTCTTTTTTTATTAATATTAAACTTAAAAAGAATTGATATGAAAACTAAAATTAACTATATAATACTTTTTTTACTGCTTGTGACAAAACAGCATGCTTTAGAAGTGCGTGTGGGACAAGGTGACTTCAAATGGAACTTTGGTATCAATAATTTTATGCATGCAGACTTCACACTGGATATCACAACACTCTCCTTGATCGAACAACATCAGAATATTCAAAATACCCCTTATTATTACTTTTTTAGTGCCGACATCTATCGCAGTAGTGCAGCAGATAAGATCACAACACTTATGGCATATCCTATCACCTATGACTTCCCCATCGTAGGCTCTTTTGATGACAATATAGAACAATATACACCCATTCCCACACCCAGTGACTACAAAATCAGAGGTTTTGATCTGCTACTAGGTGTGGGTTATGCCTTTATCAAAATAATAGAGACTACTTGGGATTAGGTGTTGTCACTGGTCTCTCACTTCCTGTGATGAAGATGTCAAATCTGCAAAAAAGTGCAGAATTTCTCTACGATCTATTAGAAACTACCCAAACAGATATCAAAACATACAAATTTGGACCAACCATCCAAGGTGCTTACAAATTAACACCCAAACTCAGTAGCTACGCCACATTTGGATTTGGTTATCAAACAGGAGAGATGAAAAATGAATGGTTTCGATCAAGCATTGATATTGATGGTAGTTTTCAAGCATTAGACTTAGGGGTCTCCTATATCCCATTTACCAAACATGATCGTCTCAAAATCACACTAGGCTACAACTATAAAAGTTGGGAAATGGACGATATAGAGGTTGATATGTTCAATATCTTTAAAGTTTCAACCTTTGGAACATTAAAAAACGATTTCAGTACAAACTATTTCTACTTGGGAGCTGCTTACCGTTTCTAAATCCTTTTCATAGTATAATCCCCTACTAAGAAGAAGGATTATACACCATGCAAAGAAAGAAAATATACAATCCAGAGTCTCAAGAGAGCGTCAACGAAAGACGTATCTTTGGAGGCGATCCAACCGGATTATTTGAACTCAATAACATTAAATATCAGTGGGCATATAACCTTTGGGATATGATGCTCAACAACACATGGTTTCCAAAAGAAGTGGACATGACAGCAGATGTAAGAGATTACAAGCAACTTACAGATGCAGAAAAAAGAGCTTATGATAAAGCACTTTCACAACTCATCTTTATGGATTCACTACAAACAAATAACCTTATTGACAATGTAAATCCATATATCACTTCACCTGAGATCAATCTCATTCTTGTACGTCAAGCATTTGAAGAGGCACTACATGCACAAAGCTATGCCGTGATGGTAGATAGTATCTCCTCTAACAGTGATGAGATCTACGACATGTGGCGCCAAGATATGCAACTAAAAAATAAAAATGATAATATCGCAAAAGTCTATGAAGGGCTTGCAGGTAATCCAACAGATCAAGAGATCGTCAAAGCGATGTTTGCAAACCAGATCCTAGAAGGTATCTACTTTTATAGTGGATTTACCTTTTTCTACACACTCGCACGAAGTGGCAAGATGTTAGGAAGTGCACAGATGATTCGCTTTATCCAAAGAGATGAAGTCACCCATCTACTACTATTTCAAAATATGATCAACGCAACTAAAAAAGAGCGTCCAGAGCTTTTCACACCTGAGTTGATTGAAGAGGTTCATGAGATGTTTGACCGTGCAGTTGAGCTTGAGATCGCGTGGGGACAATATATCACAGAGGGACAAATCTTAGGACTTACCAATGATATTATCGAAGACTATATCAAATACCTTGCAGATAAAAGACTTCATGCCGTAGGACTAGAGAAACGTTATCATAAAGAGCATCCAATCAAATGGGTTGATAACTTCTCAAGCTTTAATGACCAAAAAACAAACTTTTTTGAAGGTAATGTCACCAACTACTCCAAAGGAAGTTTAAACTTCGATGACTTCTAAAAAGGAACTGATTGCCCTTCAGTTTCCTTTTTTTGAGGATGACTACGAAGCCAATCTTCACACACTCATCACCTCAATCAAAAAAGCATCCACAGGGAGCATCCTCGTTGCTCCCGAACTCTGCCTTACAAACTTTAGTTTTGATCAATTAGAAAAAGCTTCCATATTTGGACAGCAAGCATTAAATAAGTTGCTACCACTCTCTTTAGAAAAAACTATCGTCTTTACCATGACAGAAAACATAAACGGTCAATATTTCAACAATGCTAAAATATTGCATGATGGAAAACTCATCTATACCCAATCAAAAGCAAAACTTTTTAAATTAGGAGATGAAGATAAGTATTTCACAGAAGGTAATATTAAAAATATTAAAATAGTTGAAATTAATGGTCTAAAATATGCAATTTTAATCTGCTTTGAGGTAAGATTCATCGAACTTTGGGAACGTATCAAAGGTGCAGATATCATCCTGATCCCAGCACTTTGGGGAAAAATCAGAAAAGAACATTTTGAATCTATCACACAATCATTAGCAATCATCAATCAAGCTTTTGTGATCGCCAGCGATAGTGCAAATGAGAACATGGCTTCAAGTTCTGGTATCATCACCCCATTTGGTCAAACATATCGAGATGACAACAGCGACTATATCGCTTATAAAGCAGATCTCAATGAAATCAAAAAGATGCGTCGATATTTGGATATAGGAATTTCATGATACAAAAACATCTTCAAAACGATAGCTTACACTTACACAAGTGCGAACAATTAGCACAAGAGATCAACCACGTTTTTCCACTCTCAAACAATGTCATTAATGCTATTGGAAAAACCCAACGAGAGATCTTTGTACCTCGTGGCTTTAAACACCATGCCTATAAACTAGATGCACTACCACTTTCAGCCAATCAATGGATCAGTTCACCACTGACAGTGGCTAAAATGAGTGAAGCACTACAAGCAGATAACGTAGATAGTGTACTAGAAGTGGGTTGCGGTAGTGGTTATCAAGCAGCAGTATTGAGCAAAATGTTTCGTCGTGTTTTTACCATTGAACGTATTGAAAAGCTACTTTTGGAAGCTAGAGAAGTATTCAAACAGTTAGGGCTTAGCAATATACACACACGCTTTGATGATGGAAATCGTGGTTGGAAAGCCTATGCTCCTTATGATCGTATTCTCTTCTCTGCTTCAGCAAAAGAGCCACCTATGCATCTTTTTGACCAACTAAAAGATGGAGGAATACTCGTAGCACCAATTGAAGAAAATGGGAAACAGATCATCACAAGATTTATCAAAAATGGGATGAAAATAAAAGTTGAACGTTTAGAAGAGTGTCTCTTTGTACCTGTCAAAGAGGGTGTTCAAAAGTAATACGCTACCTATTATCCTCTTTTGAAGATTTTTTTAAAACCTATAATAACCCCTCTGATAATCCACACAAAAAGATATCCAACCAATCCAAAGACTAACGGATGCACTGCACCTAACCCATAAGCACCAGCTTGTGGTAATTGTACTATTCGTTCAAGTGGAGATGTGAGAAAATCAGGATGTTGTCCAATAGCAAGTATAAGAAAAATGACTAAAAATATAATCAACTCTTTTTTCATACAGATACCTTTTGATGTAGATTCAAAAACAAGAGAGCTCCTCGAGCTTAAAAAAGCTCAAGAAGTATAAAAATGTAAATTATGCTCTACCAGAAAGCATACCAATTTGTGTCATTGGTTTAAGTGCATATACTTTTAATAACCACCAAATCCATCTCTCAACTGTTGGGTCAAGTGGGAATGAAGGTGTTGGTTTTTTTGTCCAGTTAAACTCTGCAAGCATAACCGTACCGATACTTGTAATCAATGGACAAACAGTATAACCATCATATTTAGATGTTAACTCTTTACCTTCCATTGCAGCAATTAAGTTATCCACAACTACCTTATACTGTTTTCTTGCACTACCACCAGTTTTACCCATCGGTACTGCAGCAATATCACCTAATGAAAAGATATTGTTATATTTTACATGTTGAAGTGTCTCTTTATTGACTGGTACCCAACCTTTTTTAGAACCAACTGGAGAATTTCCAATCTCTTCAGCAGCGATCATTGGAGGTGTGATGTGTAAGAAATCAAATGGTACATCTACTGCTTCATTTTTAGCAACCATTGTGTACTCTTCAAGATCCTCATCATAAGCACCTTTCTCTTTCCAATGCTTGTTAAATGTAGCCACTTTAGCAACTGGATCAACTTTGATCAAGTTATGCTTATAGTGCCATCTCATATCTCTTGCTTCAAATTGTGCTTTAATCGCATCATGATACTCAGGTACACCAAACATTTTTCCACCATTTGGATAAAAAGTCAATTCTGCATTTGCTCTAGCAGCATCACCCGCTTCTCTTAATCTTGCATCTGTTAGGTACATAATTTTCTTTGGTGCACCACCACACTTGATTGGTGTGTTTGGATGGGTGAAAACACCTTGAACTTTTTTACCACTTTTTGCTTCAGAGATAAACTTTTGCATCTCAGTCCACGTCTGTGTTGCACCATTCCCATAATAGATAGAAGCAATACCATTTTTACCAATAACATTACTTACTGCACTATCATCACCACGTGAAGTAATTGTATCAGTAATACCTAAACCTTCAATTTTAGAGAAGTCGAGTTTAACACCTGCTGCAATAATAAGAAAATCATACTTCAGTTCTTTGCCTCCACTTGTTCTAACGATATTGTTATCTGGGTCAAACTCTGTTGCTTTCTCTTTAATCCAATTTACACCACTTGGTAAATACTCTGCACTATCATACTTTACATCACTATCTGTCCAAAGACCTGCACCTACAAGTGTTTGTCCAGGCTGGTATGATACAGAAGTTGGATTTGGTTCTAAGATCGTAATATCAGGGCTGCTTAGCGTGTTTGTCAATCTTGCTGCAGTTGACATACCTGCTAAACCACCACCAACAATCAGAATCTTACCTTTTGCATCGCTCGCTTTTACCTCAGTTGCAGCTTGTGCTTGTGTGCCACCAAGTAAAAATGCTGACGAACCGACTGCAGCCATTTTCATTGCATCACGTCTAGAGATACCATGCTTTTTTAACTCATCACTCATAAGATCAAGTGCTTGTTCTAATTCTTTATTTTGCATCTTTTGCTTCCTTTGAAAAAATATTCGCTTAGTTTACCACAATCAATTTTACTTATAACTTAAACAATTTTTACTATTATGATTTTTTATGCGAGAACTAATTAACTAAAAATTTACAGTATGACTTCTTTTATCATAATTTGAGGAGAAACCACCCCTCTGAACTCATTTTTAGACACGGTACAGATAAGATCAATATGATTACCACTATCAATTTGTTTTTCAAAATTAAACTCTATAGACTCTAATGTTTTGTTACCACTTAATAAAATAAGTTTTTGATGATTTTGTTTTTGACCGATAAGCTTACCTATTTTTACATACGCATTTTTCAACAAAAAGCTTGGTTTAGGATTTTTTTGTCCATAAGGCTCAAAATTTTCTAATATATCTAACAGATCAAAATCAATAGCTTTTGGATCAATCTCTCCAAGGATATCACTACGTTCGATAAATGCTTCACGATCCACTTGTGAAAGTCGATCTTCCATCGCACTTTTAAAATCTTCAAGTTTTATCGCTTCAAGCGACATACCTGCAGCTCCTTTATGTCCACCAAAACCTCTTAAGAGGGACTGTTGTGCCGAAATATGTTCTAAGATATCGATATTACCGACACTACGCGCACTCCCCTTAGCGATACCATTATTGACAGAAAAGACAATAGCAGGCTTTTTAAAACGATGTGTCAAACGAGAAGCCACAATACCAATTACTCCTTCATGCCACCCCTCACCCCAAGAGATAATAATACTTTGAGACTCATCTACACAATGTAGTGAAGCTTCAAAAAGTTCATGTTCAATCTCTTTTCTTTGGTTATTGAGACCCACGATATACTCTAACTTCTGCATCGCATCATGATCACTCTTCGCACGTATCAAATCAAATGAATGCGTTGCGTCCTCTAAACGCCCCGAACTATTAATCAAAGGTGCGAGTAAAAATGAGATATCATCACTTTTAAAACTATTTTTACGATAATAGTCACGTACCGCTTTAAAAAATGGTCGTTTAATCGTATTAATTATTTTCAAGCCGTTTTTCACCATCGTACGATTAATATCTTTGAGCTCCATCATGTCAGCAACAATCGCTATGGCTAAAACATCAAGAAATTTTGAAAGATTATAAGCAAGTCCCAACTCATCTTTGATTGCAGCAATAAAGTACCACGCCACTTGCGCACCACAAATCTCACTATTTGGAAACGTACAATCTTCTTGTTTAGGATTAATAATCGCATAGGCATTGGGTAAGGTTTCAGGCACAGTATGATGATCAGTGATGATTAGATCAATCCCCTTTTCTATACATACTTTAGCCGCTTCAACAGCTGATATACCATTGTCCACTGTGATAATCAAATCAACACTTAATCTTTCAATAATCTTAGGACTAAGTCCATAACCATCTTCAAAACGATTTGGTATCTTGAGCACTGCATCTACACCAATATCTTCAAAAAACTCCATCATGATAACAGAAGAGACAACCCCATCAGCATCATAGTCACCTACAACAGCGATACGTTCTTTATTTTGAATGGCAGTTTTGACTCTTTTAGCAGCCTTTTCAATATCTTTTAACTTTGAAGGATGTGGAATAGACGCTAGAGAACTACACTTATCTTTGACAAAACGCTTTGCTAAAATAGCGTGTATATCCTCTTTTGAAAGCTGTTGATTCATTCGCTTTTTTCATTTTCCATTGCAGCTTGTACAAATCCCAACATAACTTCATTAGGATTTTGCAAACGTGAGGTAAACTCTGGGTGAAATTGAACCCCTAAGAACCAAGGGTGATCTTTAAGTTCAACCACCTCGATCAACCCATCAGACTCACCACTGATAACCAATCCCTTCTTTTCATACGCTTCGCGATACTTTGGATTTGCTTCATAGCGGTGACGATGTCTTTCAACAATCTTCTTTTTACCCTTATAAACGGATTGTAGCAATGAACCTTTTTTTGTATCACACTCATAAGAGCCTAGTCTTAGAGTACCACCTAAAGGACTTTTATGTGTTCTAAGCTGTTTATGACCACTAGCATCCATAAAAGCATCAATCAGGTAAATGATATCATTTTTCGTGTCTGGATTGAACTCAACAGAGTTGGCGTCTTGCAGTCCTAGTACATTACGGGCAAACTCGACTAAGCTCAGTTGCATACCAAGACAGATACCTAAAAATGGTACTTTTTTCTCTCTGGCATACTCAATAGCATTAATTTTACCTTCAACACCACGCTCTCCAAATCCACCAGCAACTAAAATACCATCCACATCGCACATCAAGCCTTCACACTCTTCACGTACAATCTTTTCACTATCAATCCATTTAAGATTTACACGGGTATCAAGGTGTGCACCTACATGAATAAAAGATTCTGTCAGTGATTTATAAGACTCTTTAAGGTCTAAATACTTTCCAACAAATCCAATGGTAACATCTTTTTTAGGGGCGATAACATTTTTGACTAAGCTATTCCACTCTTCCATATCTGGCTCAAGTGTATCTAAACCAAGGTTTTCACAGATAGGATCTAAAATAGACTGTTTTTGAAAGTGCATCGGTACTTCATAGATTGACTTTGCATCAAGTGCTTCGATGATAGAGTTCTTTTCCACTCCACAGGCAGAAGCAAGTTTGATTTTCATATCTTTTGGCAGTGCGACCTCTGTTCGACAAATCACGATATTAGGCAAAATACCAATTCTTCTTAGCTCTTGCACAGAGTGTTGTGTTGGCTTAGTTTTAAGCTCTCCAGCAGCTTTAAGAAAAGGTACAAGCGTGAGATGGATATACATCGCTCGGCGTTTACCAAGCTCGGTTTTTAATTCACGAATCGCTTCTAAAAAAGGTAGACTCTCAATATCACCTACCGTACCACCAACCTCAACAATCAAGATATCATTATCTTTACCAGATTCAGTGATTCTACGCTTGATCTCATCTGTGATATGCGGGATCACCTGAATCGTTTTTCCTAAATAATCACCTCTACGCTCTCGCTCAATCACCGTTGAGTAGACTTGTCCTGTTGTAAAGTTATTATCTTTCGCAAGATCGATATCTAAGAAACGCTCATAATGACCAATATCCAGATCTGTTTCTGCCCCATCTGCGGTTACAAAAACTTCACCATGTTCTAATGGACTCATTGTACCTGGGTCAACATTGATATAGGGGTCAATTTTTAACATACTCACTTTTTTACCAGCATGCTTTAAAAGTGTTGCAATACTTGCTGATGCTATCCCTTTACCAAGAGAACTTAAAACCCCGCCCGTTACAAAAATATATTTTGTTTCTGAATTTGCCATAGAAAACTATTCCTTAATCATAAAAGAGTGATTATAGTAGATTTGGACTAAAAAGAGAGTTAAAAAAAATAGATCTTTGTGAATTCAAAATGACTTCTCATGCAAGAGGAGCCACTCCTTTGTTTTTTCCCCCTGAGGACTGCTATAGTGCCCTAATCCACCATCCTCTTTGATCACTCGATGACAGGGAATCACAATCACAAATTTAT
>JAHZKW010000156.1 GCA_022600175.1 Campylobacterota bacterium | reverse complement strand
GGAGTGTTACTGATGCTTTATATGACGTTTTTACATTGGACTCTTGTTGCTGTTTTTACACTTGTTTTTATTTTACTTGTGATTCTCTCTTCACGGGAACAAAATAAAAAGACACTCCTTTCTATGATCTTTTCTTCATTTTTACTTGTTTCTGTTGGGATTGGATTTTCACTTTTTGCACTTGATAAATATACGAAAAAAGCAAAACTTATCTCTTCTTCACAAAAACGTGACTATAGAAAAGAGAGCGTGATTGTAAAGGGAAAAATCAAAAATGTTGGTAAATTTAAGATAGGTTACTGCAACGCTGAAATACGTATTTCTAATGATACTTCAGGATATGGAAATAGGAAAAAAGCCTATTTTACACCTAGTAAATCACTAGGTAGCCTTTTTGGCTCCAAAGATGTAAAGAGCAATATTATCACAGAAGAGTATCGTGCTATCGAGGATCTTGACCCTAAAAAAACAAAATCTTTTAAGATATCCATGCCCTATCCATCACACTTTGTTAATCCTAAATATAAAGTTAAAATCTTCTGTCACTAAGTACGTATGTAGTATAATCCAGCTTATTATATAAATGAAGGCTAGGTTATATGTTTTCAAAAGAGAATCGTCAGGATACATTTAAAGGTATCGGTTTTGTTGCTATTTTTGCGTTTGCTGCAACGGCAATTGCAGATCTTCCATTTTTTAGTCATTTACAAATTTCACCTTTAATAATCGGTATCGTCCTTGGGATTATCTATGCCAATACCCTAAGACACCATATACCATCAGAGTGGGCCCCTGGTATACAGTTCTCCGCTAAAACGATTTTAAGAACTGCTATTGTGTTTTATGGGTTTCGTATTACTTTTCAAGAGATTGCAGAAGTAGGTATGGCTGGACTCATGGTAAGTATTATCATGGTTGCGACCACGTTTTTGATAGGGGCATATGTAGGGATTAAGTATTTTAAAATGGATAAAGATTTAGCCTATTTAACAGCTTCAGGGAGTTCCGTTTGTGGTGCAGCCGCGGTACTTGCCACAGAGCCTATTACCAAGTCAGAATCACATAAAAGTGCGATTGCTGTATCTACAGTCGTATTGTTTGGGACGATTGCGATGTTTATCTATCCTGTACTCTATAAGATGGGTATTTTTGATATGGATGCTAAAACAATGGGTATCTATGTAGGTGGAACGATTCATGAAGTAGCACAAGTGGTTGCTGTAGGTGGTGCCGTGGGTGGAGAAGGTGCAAATAGTGCAGTGTTAGTAAAAATGACTAGAGTCGTGATGATTGTACCTCTATTATTGGTGTTGGGGTATTACATCAAAAAGAGTGCAGAGTCCGCAGTAGGTGGTGAGAAGACTAAAGTATCAGTCCCATGGTTTGTTTTAGGCTTTGTGGGTATGATTGCATTAAATTCGCTGATACCGTTTCCAGAAGTGGTATTAAGTACAATCAATTCAGTAGATACCTTCTTACTTACTATGGCAATGACAGCATTAGGCATGGGGACATACATGGATAAGTTTAAAACAACAGGAGCAGCACCGGTATATGTTGCAGGTATCATGTTTGTTTGGTTAATGGTTGGTGGATATTTTATTACGAAAGCAGTTGTAGCGATATTTTGATGTCTGATTTTGGAAGTAAAGTTTTAGACTATCACTTTAATCTACCCAAATCACTCAATCTCACGGATGGGGTAGAGATGCTCTATCCATTTGATCAGTTTGAAACCATTGCCACAATGAGAGCATTTTTTACAAAGTATTATCAGGACTCCAATGGACGACACTTTATTTATGGGATCAACCCTGGACGCTTTGGTTCGGGAATTACTGGTGTGGGATTTTCTGATCCTTTACATCTTGAGAAATATTGTGATATCAAGAGTAATTTTGCTAAACGTGTAGAGACAAGTGCTGCTTTTATCTTTGAGGTCATTGTTGCCTATGGTGGAGTAGAGAAGTTTTATAGTGATTTTTACATCACTTCAGTCTCTCCTGTAGGATTTGTCAAAGAAGGGAAGAACTACAACTATTATGATGATAAAGGGTTGAGCCAAAAATTAGAACCCTTTATCATCGATAATATCCAAACACAGATGGGGTTTGGTGCTAAAAGTAGAGAGATTGTCTGTATAGGACAGGGACAAAACCTCAAATACCTGCAAAAGCTAAGTGATACGTATGATCTTTTTGATAAAATCTATCCACTTCCTCATCCTAGATGGGTGATGCAGTATAGACGAAAAACAAAGCAAGTTTACATCGATCAGTATCTTGAAGTGCTTAACGCTTTTTCATAAAAGAGAAAAGTACCACCCCGACAATATCCGCTAAAAAATCATAAAGATCGAGTGTGCGACTTGGAAAAAAGTATTGGGATAACTCTTCTACTCCTGCAAAAAGTAGTACTAAAACACCACCTATCTGTAAACTAAACCCTAAAAAAGGTACAGTTTTAAACCCTAGACCATAGTTTAAAAATAGTGCCATGATCCCATAGAGTAAGGCATGGGCGATCTTATCACCATAGGGGATGTTCCCCACAAGGCTAAATGCAAAGTTATAAGAGGCACTATCTGCTAAGATGATGATATAGCATATAAAGAGAAAAAATCCCGCTGGTAAGATAATATGCATCATTGCGAATATTTAGAATTAGATCGGATGTTTTCGGTGCCATACTTTTTTACATTTTGGCAATTACCAAAGTGATACTCTTTAAAGGTGTCACAATCTCTATGATGACGACGATAATCGACTACTAGTTTGATCTCTGTTCCCTGTAGAGCTGGAAGAGTATCTAAGGATAAGCGACTGATTGCTTTTTTATCTAGCTTGTTACTGCCTTTAAACTTTTCAATATTATGTTGTGCTACCATCAAATCTACATTGATAGAAGCTACGATACTTAACGCTGTTATCCCTATCACAGTGACACTGTTAAGTATCATAGTAAAAGCCTTTTTTTGGATAAAGAAGTAGATTCCCAAACCCAGCATCAACAGTAAAAAGTAGTCAAACCACTCTACGTAGTAACGAAGCACCGTTGCTCCCATAAGCTCTTGGTAGAGATACATCTTTTTAAGTGAAGAGAACCCCATCACCATTGTTTGCATAAGCAAGCCACTCATCAACACGGTGATGAGCTTCTCTCCCTTAAATCGACTCATGATAGTTAGTGCGATGATCATCACGATACCCATTACCCACATCAATTGAAAAAATCCCTCTCGTGCATATTCTGCGATATTGATACCTGAAGCTTTGATATAACTCTCCCCTCCAAAGAGGTAAGAGAGTTGAAAGAGTAAGAAAGTGACAAAGAGTAGATTTAGCAGTCCTAAAAAGATCCCTACAACGACAAGGTCATAAGGTTTTGTGGTTTTGGTTTCTACCTTATATACAACATTGGAAAATCCATAGATAAACAGGAGTAGATATCCTAAAAAGTAGAGAGGAACACCGATCATCGTTTCAAAACTTATAGGACTTTTAAAAGTAAGTAGATTACTTACTGCATTGTTAAATCGGCTATCTGCAGACATAAAAAGTGACATAAAGAGCACTAAAAAAGGGATACTAAGCCAGAGTGCAACAGTGATCCTACTGTAGAGGTTTTTCTCGATATTTTTAGGCATGAGATTGCTAAAGAAGGCTTTTAAATATGTTTTAAAAGAGAAAGGAATTCCAAAACGAGGGATAAGTGTTTGATAAAAATGGTCAACTTTATGCATACTGGTGATGTAGAGTGTCACTATCATCATAAAAATGATAAGCGGTAACAGTTTTTGTGTAAAATTGTTTGCATAGTAATAGATATCGATAATCCACAGCATTAGAGGTACTATAAGATACTTGGTATAAGGGTTTTTCACTTTTTTACGTAGTATGAGCCAGATAAGTGGCGTAAGTAGTGTAAGATAGACTAACATATCCCAACCACCGATATAAAAAGCACTTCCACTATTTTCAAAAAGTGCAAGTAGTAGACTGATAGTGAGTATAAAAATACTAAACCAAGAGAGTGAAAAGTGATCTGATATCGCTATCTTTGGGGTCTTTTGTGTGATTTTCGTTGACATGATAGGGTTCCTTTAGATATTTTTCATTACGCTTTTGACGATAAGTTTATGAAATGGTGTGATAAGTGTCATGTAGAGTTTGCCAAAAAGATTATGGTAGTGGACAAAGGTAGTGACAATGAGATCTTTTTCTTGTTTTAAAACTGATACATGAAAGTTAAGATGTTTATCATCTTCTCCTGCAATGATCTCTGTCTTTGTGATACTGTAGATTTCAAATGCTCCTGCTTTTTTGCCTATAGTTAGTCTCTCTTTGTGCCCTTTGGAGACTTCAGTTTTTAGTCCAAATACACCTACGATCTTATTTCTAAGTTTTAGCAGAGTTATGATCCATGAGGGCATCGTAGAAAATAGATGTTGATAGATCGTCTCAATCGGCATTCTAGGATCTTTAAGTCTTATCTGATAAGCATCTACAAAGTCAATATTACTGATAAAATTTTGATAATCACTCTCTTTGGGGATCTCTACCTTGAGCACATCAGCTTTCATGTTGTCTTCTCTCATGTGTTCTCATAATCTCTACTGCTTCACGTGTATCTATCACTGCACCCATACGCTCAAATATCGCGTAGTATCCTAAAAGGGTGCGATCAAGAAAGATAAACTCTTGGTTGATCTTATGTACTGCTTGAAACTGTTTTTTTTGTACCTCTAAGATGAGGTGAAACCCTCTTTTAGAGAAGTCATTGTTGACTTTAAAATCATAATGGTCTTGATGAAAAATCTCTATATAGAGTCTATCAAGTGGTTTGATCGTCTCTTGATAAAAGGTGAGCATCTCTTTAGGGTTACCCTCATCAATCATCCCTAAATCAGCATACTGTTTGATCACCTCTTCATCGCTGATGCCTGCGATGAGATCAAGATGCAGTCTGTTATAGTCGTTTAAAAAAGCATCATCTATCTTTTTGACACATCCAAAATCAATCAACCCAAGTTTTCCATCTTCCATAAAGATAAAGTTACCAGGATTAGGGTCAGCATGGATAATCTTTAGGGTATAAAGTGAATGAAAATAGCTATCAAAAATGAGTTGTGCATAGTGATTGAGATACTCTTGTGAAGGGCTAGAGGCTAAAAATGTCTCGAAACTATCTCCCTCAAGATAGCTACTAGACAAGATATGTTTGGTGGAGTATGCTTCATAGATTGTTGGGATGATGATATCTTTTAGGTGAAGATTCTTGGCAAAAAAAGTACAGTTTTGTGCTTCTATCTCATAATCGACCTCTTCATGTAAGCGCTCACCAATTTCCTCTACGATATGTGAGATATCATTGCCTTTAGCTACTTTTTTAAGTCCAAATCGTAAGATGCTCATGTCACTTTCGATACTCTTTTTAATCCCTGGGTATTGGATCTTTACAGCGACACTTTCACCCTCTATCGTGGCGTGATGCACTTGTCCTAAGCTTGCACTACCAAAAGAGCTGCTTTCAAACTCATCAAAACATTTTTCAGGGCTACCCCCAAGCTCTGTTTTGATAATCTTTCTTACTAATGCTTTGTTGATAGGTGGGACTTTGTGAAAAGACTTTTGCATCTGTTCTAGATAAGTAGGCGGTAAAAAAGGCATTCCAAGTGCTATCTGTTGGGCAATCTTGATCGACATTCCTTTGAGTTCTCCGAGTGCTTCAAAGATTGTTTTTGCTACCTCTTCATGCATCTCTTCTTGTAGAACCTTTTTTTTAGCTTGGGTAGAGAAAGTCCGTTTTAGTACTGCTTTTGACCTTGTTGCACTTATTTTAAGTAAGGTTTTCCCGACAACTTTTCCCCTTTGGATTTTTGTGATAGGAAGGTGCTTATCCATCGAGTAACCCTTTGAGTTTTCGTTTGACATGGGTAAATGAACTTTTCTTTGTAGAGAACTTTTCCAACGAAGAGAGAAGGTGTGTCTTAAAGAGGAACATTCCTAAGTCAGAAGCTTTGTTTAAGATGTTTGATCTAATCAGTGCCTCGATGACACCCATAGAGTGGTCAACCAGTTGTGTGGTGTTTTCAAACATCTCTGAGTCATCTTTGACCCAGTATGCCACCACCATAATATAGTAGTCCCAAAAGAGCAGCGGTAAGTACTCTTTAAATGGAGGATCTTCGATCTCTTCTGCTTCTATTGCGATATCAAGCATCTCTTTTACAATCTCTATAAACTTCTCTTTTGTCTCATAGACAGACTCTAGTTTGACTGAAGAGGAGTGAAAAACCATCTCAGAGATTTGTATGACAAATTCACGATCTTCTAGGTAGAGTTCAAGCTCTGTCTCAACTAGCGTTTGGAGTTGTTCTCTGAGTGTATAGGT
>JAHZKW010000155.1 GCA_022600175.1 Campylobacterota bacterium | reverse complement strand
TAAAAATTTAAAGGATTGTTTTGCAGAAGAAGATTGAACAAGTAAAAGTCCTCCTTGACGCACTTCCTTATATCAAGAAATACTCAAATGAGATCTTTGTGATCAAGTATGGTGGCTCAGCACAGATCGATCCTGTTCTCAAAGATAAAGTAGCACAAGATATTTTGTTAATGTACTTGATGGGGATTAAACCTGTTATTGTTCATGGTGGTGGAAAAAAGATTAATGCTTTGCTTGAAAAACTTGAGATAGCCAGCCACTTTATCGATGGGTTGCGCGTAACTGATGAAAAGACGATAGAGGTTGTAGAGATGGTGCTTTCAGGCTCTATCAATAAAGAGATTACCTCACTGATCAATCAACATGGTGCTAAAGCGATAGGTATTAGTGGTAAAGATGCTAATTTTATTACTGCTAAACCAATCGATCTAGATAAGTATGGATTGGTGGGGAATATTATCAGTATAGATGAGAGTGTAGTGGAAAACTTGCTAGCAGAGAAGTTTATTCCTGTGATTGCTCCTATTGCTGCAGCAGTGGATGCTAACAACCATCCAGGTTTTAATATCAATGCAGATTTAGCAGCGAGTAAAATTGCTGCAAGCTTGGGTGCTAGAAAGATTATCTTTATGACAGATACTCCAGGAGTCATGGATGCTGAGAAGAACTTTCTCTCTACCCTGCAAGAGTCTGAGATCATCAGTCTAAAAGAGCAGGGTGTGATTGCTGGTGGCATGATTCCTAAAGTAGATGCATGTATTGAAGCAATTGAGGGTGGTGTACCTAAAGCACATATCATTGATGGACGTGTAGAGCATGCACTACTTCTTGAAGCCTTCACCAGTGAAGGTGTGGGCACGGTGATTAAGCGATGAGTAGAGAGAGAACAGTATTAGATCATGCAACAAAAATAGTTACTTTAAAGCAGTGTGAAGCAATTATTCAAGAGGGCTTGGAGGCAATGTACAAAGTAGATCGTGCACTCTCTATTATTAACGATTTGGAGTTGTTTAACACCAAGCATGAGAGTTTTGAAGCTTATTGTCAAGCAAAATGGAATATTGGGAATAGACATAATTATGTCTTTATTCAAAGTAGCAAACGGGCACTACATTTGCCACGACCACAAAATAATATTACAAGGAGCATATATGAGTCAAGAAAATGAGTTTCCCTCACTACCTGAGGATTGTAAATCGATGTTATGTAAACATCTTACACCTGAGGTGTTTGATGCATTAAAAGATCGTAAAACGAGTAATGGGTTTACCATTACTGATGCAATTAATTCAGGTGTTGAAAATATTGATAGCGGTATTGGTGTGTATGCAGGAGATGAAGAGTCTTATTTTACATTTTCACCACTTTTTGATCCTATCATTGAGGAGTATCATGGATTTAGTCCAAATGATAGTCATAAAAGTAACCTAAATCCTGATGATCTTAAAGCACCAAATCCTGATCCTGATGGAAAGTTTATTGTCTCTACGAGAATCAGAGTAGGGCGAAACGTGGCAGATATGCCATTAGGACCTGCAATCACAAAAGAGCAGAGAAATCAAATAGAGCGTGATGTTGCTGAGGCTCTGAATGGATTAGAGGGCAAACTTTCTGGTACGTACTATCCGTTAAATGGTATGAGTGAAGCAATTAGTGCACAGCTGATTGCTGATCACTTTTTATTTAAAGCGGGGGATCGGTTTTTAGAAGCAGCGGGACTCAATCGTGATTGGCCTGAGGGAAGAGGTATCTATCACAATGATGAAAAAACATTTCTCGTTTGGGTGAATGAGGAGGATCAACTTCGTATTATCTCTATGCAAATGGGGGGAGATATTAAAGAAGTATTTACAAGATTAACTACTGCCATAAGTGACATAGAGAAAAAAGTAAGATTTTCATACAGCCCACATATAGGGTATATCACAAGTTGTCCTACAAACTTAGGTACAGCGATGCGTGCAAGTGTGCATATTGCACTACCAAAACTTGCTGAGGATATGGAGGCCTTTAAAGCAATCACAGATAAGTACCACTTACAGATCAGAGGGATTCATGGGGAACATAGTGAGAGTGAAGGAGGTGTATACGATATCAGTAACCGTAGACGTTTGGGGGTTACTGAAGTAGAGTGTGTACAAGATATGTACGATGGTGTGGTCGCACTTATCGAAAAAGAGAAATCACTCTCATAACTATTAAAGTCTATACCTTTTTAGGTATAGACTTTTTAAAATTCAATCTTTCAAGTTTCTCTATAAATATAAAATTTAGTTATATTTCAAACTTATTGTATTATAATATTTTATTCTATATTATAGGGGTATTAGATGCTTTTCCCAAAAGTACTGCTTTTACTTTTTTCACTCTCATTTCTATTTTGTACAGAGAGTAATAAACAGTTAACCACACCTCAAGAGACGCTAGCACTGCTTAAAGAGATTAAATCTGAAGCGATAGTTTTGGGTAGTGGAGAGAAAGAGATTTACTCTTTTATTGATCCTTACTGCTCGATGTCAAAGATGTATCTTAAACAGCTCTATAAAAATAAAAAACGTATGTTTAAAAAGTATAAGGTCTATCTCTACCTTTATGAGTTAAAACGTAAAAACTCTGCACAAATGATCAAAAATATTTATAGTGCAGATAACAGTCTCTTGATGCTAAAAGAGGTGATGGTCAATGGTGAGAGTGTGGAGCTTGAAGAGGTTGATGACATACAGATAGATGAAAAAATGGCTAAAATAGAGACTTTTTCTAAGAAAATAGGAGTCTTTAAACGGCCATTTATTATTAGTAACGGAAAGGCAAAATAACGTATGGATAATTTAACAAAAACTATTAAAAAAATGCGATATTTGATTATTTTCTCTTTTCTTGCTATCGCATTTCTTGCAGCACTACAGCTTCGTTCGTACTACATTGGAGATCATGATCAAAATTGGATTTTGGGTTCTAAAGAGTATGTAAAGTTACAAGAAGTAGAACAAGAAAAAATTTATGTGCAAAAAGTGATCTTTCCGCTCTCTCTTGATACTTTGTCAAGGTCAGAATTTGAAATGCTTGAAAATGTACATAAGTTTTTAGAAAAAGATCCCAAAATCTTTAAGATTAATTCGATTTTTAATTATCCTTTTGTGCTGAAGTTTGAAGAGGAAGATTCTTCATTGGTACAGATGATGACACTAGGTGATATTGAAGCGCCAAAATATGATTTTTTCCAAGAAAATATTGAAAAGTTTAAACAGTTTGGTGCCACTGACAAGAAATGGCTCTATTTTTATTTGATTACTAAAGAGCAGCAAAAGATCTCTTCTTTGCCTACAAAGTTAAATTATGTTGTTACACATGTCAAGAAACAGAAAAATGAGATTGAGGATAGAAAACTATTGCAAGGTTTAATAGTGGTTTTATTTATCATTTTGTTATTTGCTTTTAGAAATATAAATGCACCTGTGATTGGTACTATCTTTGTGAGTGTAACTACTGTGATAACTGCTTATCTTTTTAGCCTTTTTATGGGTGGAACAACACCACATATCTCAATCTTATTACTCTCTTTTTGTGTCTCACTGATTGATTATATCTATATCTATTATAATTGGTATATCTACCACAAGGATTTTGAGGCAGATGATGTTTTGGAGAAGACGATTGATAGGACATTAGTCCCTATTTTACTTACCACGGTGATTAATTCAATAGGGTTTGGGTTATTGTTTATCTCTGATTCTTATATGTTGCAATCTTTGAGTATGATTGTAATGATCTCAGCGGTGATTGGTTTTATCCTTAGTTTCTCTTTTTTACCATCAATGCTCTCTCTTTTTTCAATCAAAAATCCAGCACTCTCTTCTGAAAAAGTCTCTAAATTTCTGACACAAAGGATTAAACATTACAATAAGAGAGTCTTTAGACTCTTTTTTATGATTATTGGGGCTCTTTTTATTTTTGCACAGATACATCTCTATCAAACCTCTTTTTCAGTTGACTCAGAAAATAGTTCACCTTTGATTAAAGTGATTGTTGATCACTCAGAGTTTAATGAAACTTCACTCAAAGAGATAGAACATATTGCAAAGCAGCTTGAGAGTGAGGATGTGCGTAAAATAGAGTCACTCTATCATATGGTTAAATCTTTTTATCAGTTAGAACATAGTGAGACCTTCTCTTTAGAGAAGATTGATATTGATCGATATCTATTTATGCTGGATCTCTCAGGGGGATTTGATCAATTTATTGAAGCAGATAAACTCATCATCAACATCTATACAAAAGATCTTCAAGCTAAAAACCGTGTATTAGAGGGTTTGCGGAAAAATGCACCCAACATTATAGTTAAAGATATGGATTCACTCTTACAGAGTGCAAAAAATGATACGATAAAGAGTATGATCTTAATACTATTTGTGATGATTGGACTCATCGGCATTATTGTAATGATGCTTACAAAAAATATTGCTTATCTCTATATTGCGATGCTGGTGAATGTCACACCTCTTACTATCTTCTATACACTTGTAGCACTGCTACAACTGCCAATTACACCAGAAGTCTTTATTGCTATGATTATCTCAATAGCCATCTCAAATGATGTTACGATGCACTTTATCTACTATCACAATAGGTTCTGTGGGGGACTCACTCCTAAAGGAAAAACAGGAGTGTATGAGTTATTTACATTTGTAGGAAGTCCGCTACTGCTGGGTAACGTGATCTTAGCATTTGTCTTTTTACTTTTAGTCTTTACTCATATTCCATCTATTACCGCAATAGGCGTGTTTAGTGCGGTACTTGTCATCTTATCGATCTTGACAGATATCTTTATTATGCCGATACTTTTTCTAAAGATGATCCCAAAAGGAGGCGTATTTAAGCGTTAAAGTATGCCTTTAGTGCTTCATAATCTTCTCGATTTTTGGAGTAGACAAAACCGTAGTTAAAACTTGTTGTTTTCACGGCAGTTACTAAACTTACAGGATCTTTAAAAATGGTAGGGTTTGTATAAGCTTCTATTTTGACTTTTGGTGGCGCAAAGACAATACTTTTTGACACAGTGACTTTTGCCTCTTTAGCATACTCTCTCCCCTCAGTAATATCATCAAAGTTATCAGTGACAATGACGACATGATCATTGATCTTCTCTTTTTGTTGCCCTGTCTCACCATCAATAAAAATAGGCAAAAAATGCTTTGTATAAGTAAGTCTATCGATAGAGTAGGGGAGATTATACTGTTCACAAAGGGCGACAGCTTCTAATAGATATGGCAGGTGAAAAGGAACCATCTTTTTATGCTGGTAAACAAACTTA
This sequence comes from Campylobacterota bacterium, assembly GCA_022600175.1. Classification (GTDB taxonomy): domain Bacteria; phylum Campylobacterota; class Campylobacteria; order Campylobacterales; family QNZT01; genus SZUA-1433. Next base: position 17,079 of record JAHZKW010000155.1, on the reverse strand, counting down.
TCTACTCTAAAGGTAGATCGAAAAAGTGTATCTTCTATGTTATATCCAAAAGCACTTTTAGAAAACTGTTTGATTTTAGGTTTGATCGCTTTTAAGAATGCTTCATTATCGCCTAAAAAGATAGCCTTGTCGCTATTTAAAATCGTTTCAAATGCACGTTTCCAATTTTCAGGAATATACTCGACGTTTTTACGCTCTAACTGAATCATTTTAAAAAAGGTTAATGTATGTGGATGTAAGAAGTGAATGTAGAGTTCTTCATCACCCTCGATGACATAAGCAAGTAGCTTAAGTGCCGCATCTTGAATACTTTCTACTTGAATAAGTACAGAATCTGTTTCTATCTCTAATGGTTCACCATCATAGATAATTGCAGCCGCACCATTGACAAGCGCTTCTTGAATCTCTTCTGTATCATTACCAATAAAAAGATCATTTTGTGAGATTTTTTTACAAAAGAGACTCACACTATGCACTTCTTTTTTTTGACCTGCATGGGTGCAAGCGCCTTTTGTGACTTCAAGAAGTTTTTCTATTGTCATTTTGTATCCTTATTCTGTTTCACTTCAAGTACTTTTGCTGTGATCTCTACTTGTGAAGTTTGTGTTGAGAAAATATCTCCATCTGTGAGTTTTTCTAACGCTATCAGTGCACCATCTTTACTGATTTGTGCATACCCTGATCTATCTTTTGTACTTGGGTTATTGAGTTGATAATTTTTATGAAGTTGCTCAAGTTGTGCACTTTTATTGTTTAAAATCAGTTGTAGTGTATTGTGATAGTTTGCTTGTAGATTGTTGATCTCACTTTGATAAAGAGAGAGTTTTGTAGTAAATGAGTTTTGTTTTAGTAGTGCTTGTTGATGTTCTAGCAGTTTGCTTTTTTGTTCTAAAATCTTTTTAAATTGATGGTTAAAGTTTGTCATCAGTGTGTCTATATATAGACGCATCTCATTTTGATCTGGTAAGATAAGTTCCATCGCTGCTGAAGGGGTGGGCGCACGCAGATCTGCTGTAAAATCACTGATCAAAAAATCGATCTCATGACCTACTGCGGAGACAAGCGGGGTTGAGGCTTGATAGATAGCATCTGCCACTTTTTCTTCATTAAAAGCCCAGAGATCTTCTAAACTTCCTCCACCTCGACCTATAACGATCACTTCAGCACCGATCTTATCTGCTAATGCAATATTTTTTGCGATAGAGGGCGCTGCACTCTCTCCTTGTACGATTGTATCAAAGAGTGTGATTTTAACTAAAGGCCACCTTTTCTGGGCAACATTGAGCATATCTTGCAGAGCTGCACCTGTTCCTGAAGTGATGAGTGCAATATGTGATGGAGATTTTGGGAGTGCCTTTTTGATACTTTGTTCAAAGTATCCTTTGCTTTCTAGTTTGGATTTGAGCTGTTCATAAGCAAGGGCCAATGCGCCACTTCCAGCAGGTTCCATTGTGGCACAGTTGATCTGATAACTCCCTCTTGGTGTATAGACAGATATCCCTCCGCCAATGATAACTTGCATCCCCTCTTCAACACGAAATTTTAGTTTTTGATTATTGCCTTTAAACATGACACATGAGATGGCAGAGTTTTTATCTTTAAGTGTAAAGTAGAGATGTCCTGAACCATGATAAGTCACCCTTGAAACTTCTCCCTCTACCATAATATTGAGATAGTGACTCTCTAAAAGTGACTTGATCTGGTTGTTTAGTGTGGTAACTGTAATAGGTGCAAGCACTTAGTGTACTCTTTTTGTCGTTAAGATAATACCATCTTCATCACTATAAAGGTGATCACCTGGTGTAAAAGTAACCCCTGCAAACTCCAATGGGATATTTTGCTCTGCTTCTGCTTTATGGATACTTTTTTGAGGACAAGTGCCTAGTGCAAAGAGTCCAACATCTATTTTCGCAGTGGCTTCAATATCTCTGACATACCCATTGATGATGATTGCTCTCCAGCCATTTTGGGATGCAAAGTTCATAAGGTTTTCACCTACCACAGCACAAAAATCACCACTAACATCAACGATAGCTATTTTGTTTTCAACTTCTGTTTTGAGCAGGGTGATTAAGTCACTATTGTCTTCTTCGAGTTTGATGGTCTCAATGGTACCGTAACATTTGACTGCTTTACCGTAGTTTGTAAAGAGTGGATATAAGACTTGTACCTCGTCACCGTGTGTATCACAGATGTCTGCTGTATAAAAATCCATGTTTTACCTTTTTCTATATTGCGGGGAGTATAGCTATATTTTGCTTTCAAATCTTACTCTTAACCAAGTGTGACTATCATGTCAAATGATTTAATGATAAAGCCAAAAAAGAGAGCCTATGGATTTTCATCACTATATAAAAGCAGTTGGTACAGGAAAAAAGCATAATAGAAATCTTACTGAAGAAGAGGCATTTGATGCAATGGATCAGATGTTAAATCTCAAGCCATATCCAGAGCAAATCAGTGCTTTTTTACTAGGGTGGCGTGTCAATGTAGAGAGTGTAGAGGAGTTTAGTGGGGCGTTACGTGCTATTGAGCAAGATGTTGTTAAGAGACCTATCCCCAATGCCATAGAGATTGGTTATCCTTATGATGGAAAGGTGAATAATCCCTATCTCTTCTCCTTAGTAGCAAAGCTTTTAAAACCTTTTGATCTTCATGTCATTATCAGTGGAGATCTACTACAACCAGCAAAAGGGGGTGTGGTGACAAAAGAGATTTGTGAATCTATCATATTGGAGGATAATGTACACTTTTTTGATCGTAAAACTTTTGCACCTAAGCTGCATAGACTCAATGAAATTAGAAGACGTTTGGGACTTCGCACAGGGCTTAATACGATTGAAAAACTAACCAATCCTGCCCAAGCTAAGTATGGATTAATTGGTGCTTTTCATAAACCTTTTGTTCAGAAGTATGCAAAAGTGTTTGGACCTCGTTATGAAAAGTTGATTGTCGTACAGGGCAATGAAGGGACACCTGAGGTTTTTAGTAAGTGTAAATACTGGATATGTGAAGATGGATCTGTAAGTGAACATTATATCAACCCTAGTGATTTTGGGATTGTCTATCAAAAATCATGGGATCGTATCACGCTTGAAGCGTCGCTTGAAGCGATTCAAGAGCCTAGTGAGGAATTTTTAAAATTAGCAAAGTTAAATGCGGCACTTTATCTACTCATAACAGGTCATGTAGGATCTGTAGAAGAGGGTTGGGAGATGCTAGCGTAAATTTTTAGTACTGCTTTTTTGCCTCTGCAAACGCTTGTTCAACAACTTGAAGTAGAGAATCAAAGTCGATTTTAAGTGTTGTTGTTGTGAGTATGATAGGTGTTTGGGCAAAAGCACAATTAATACGCGATAAGAGTTGGTTGAATGGATTGTTTTTAGCGATGTAGATGTGTGGGTTTTTTACATGTATGGTGATAATGCGTTGAAATCCACTCTCTTCTGTGGTAATATGTGTGATATCACTCCATGGGATCATTGTTAGTTTTTGATAGTACATGTTGTTTGTAATCCCCTCAGTCGAGATAATAAGTCCAGGAGATTTTGTAAAATACCTAACGATAATAAGATACAAGCCATAACCAAATAGCAAAAATCCAAGTAGACCAAAAACTTTGCCAAAATAATACTCTTCTAAAAAGAGACCGATAGAAGCGAGTGTTAAAATAGCAGTAAGAAGCCCTAAGAAAAAAAGTTTTGTTTTGCTAAAAGGTATATTATAGGTTTTCATTTCATCTCTCTTTGCGTACCACATCGCCAACATGTGGTGAATTGATCCCATAAAGCTTCATCACATGTGGGGCATTGCCAGGTTGTTTTTTCACTCTCTTTAGAGGATTCAACTTTTTTATACTTTTCTAAGATTTTCTCAGCCTCTTTGAAATGCTTGTTATCATATATCCAGACGGAGGGGACACTCTCTTGGCTAAGTGGTAACTCTCCAAGTAGATGATAGAGTTGGTCACCTTGTACTTCACAAGCAATACCTGCAGACTCTAAAATCCCCTTAAGTATATAGGCATCTGCTGGGTTTCGTGCTAAGTAGAGTTGTACCATGGGTGCTCTCCTCTCTATCTTCTAGATGCATGATAACAAAAAAACACTATGTTACTTGTTTTGATCTATGAGAGGGTTTTTAAGGAAAATACCTACGAAGGAGGATAGGGCACTCAAGAAGAAAAAAAGCATCGCAAATGCAATACCTAAGCTTATTTCAACCTGAAGGTGTGAAAGTCCATAGATAAAGACAACTTCTCTGAGTCCTGATCCTCCTATGGTGAGTGGAAGTACAGCTGTGATAGAGGAGAGTAGGAAGAGAAAAAGAAACTCAAATAAAAGTTTCTCTATTCCTAAAGCTAAAATAAGTATGTATGCACAAAGGAGTTGCAAGAGTTGAACGATGATACCTATGAAGAGTGTTCGTGTAAAAATAGATTTAAATTTAGGATAAACGATACGACTAAAGAGATAAAAAAGTGGTATACATATAAAGAAGATAATCGTTATAAGTTGATTTAACAGAGGAGAGATTTGGGTGTAGTTTGTCCAAAAGAATATTCCACTGCATAGAAAAACAAGTGGTATCAAACCGCTAATACGATCTAAAAGTGTTGCTGCAATGAGTGTTTTGATGGGTGTTTGATATTGCTTATTGAGGAGATAGATTTTATAGCCATCACCACCGATACCTCCAGGTAAAAAAAGGTTATAAAACATTCCAATATAGTATAAAATGATATTTTTAGTCTCCGAAAGGTCAACACCTATAATGTTGAAATAACGGTTGAGTCGTAGGGATGAGATTATTTTTGAGAAATTAAAAAATAAAAATGCAGTTAAAAGTAAGATAGGATCAATTTGTTTAAAATGTACAAGTACAGTATGGGGATCAATAGTCGTAAAAATGATCCCAAAGATCAGCAATGTGAAGATGATTTTCCCAGCTACTTTCAAAACGCTAGGATACTTTAGTACCTATAAAAGTTTCTCGAATAGTATAGGGTGATTTTTGTTGTGATTCATAGTAAGTACGCATGACAAGTTCTGCCAAAAAACCAGTGGTGATCAATTGTATACCTGCAATTACCAAAAGTACCCCTAATGTTAGGATAGGACGATGACCGATATGCTCTCCACCAAGTTTGAGTATGAGAAGATAGAGATTGATAAGCGCACCTATCGTAAAGAGTCCCATACCAATACCACCAAAAAGATGAATAGGTCTATTTTTATATTTTTGCATAAAGAGCATCAATAAGAGGTCACTAACCACTTTAAAAGTTCTTCCTAATCCATATTTAGACTCTCCATAGATGCGTTCATGGTGCTTGACATCTACCTCAATGATTTTTGCACCATGCATCTTTGCAAGTACAGGGATAAAACGGTGCAATTCACCATAAAGACCAAGATTTTTAGCTACATCTTTTTTAAATACTTTTAAAGTACAACCGTAATCTTTAAGATAGACACCAGTACTTCGTCTGATAATATAGTTGGCAATGCCACTAGGAATTTTTCGTAAAAAGACGCCATCTTGGCGTTTACTACGCCTCCCTGCGACTACATCACACCCCTCATCTTCAAGCTTTTGCATCATCATAGGAATATCACTAGGATCATTTTGTAAATCCCCATCGAGTGTGGCAATAAGCGTACCCTTGGCTTCATTGATACCTGCAGCCATGGCTGTTGTTTGTCCATAGTTTCTATTTAAGATGAGGAGTTTAACTTGTGGACTAGCATACTGTTTGATCATCTCTACAGTTTGATCCGTTGAGCCATCATCAACCAAAATTACTTCATGTTCGATAGTATTTAAGTCATCAGTGATTTTGTCTAAAAGTGGTTTGATATTGTCGGCTTCATTCATCACTGGTATCACGAGTGAGAGTTTCATAGGCTAATCCTTATAAGTGCAAATCCATTTTTTTTATAGAGTATTTCATAGTTTGTAAAGTGATCTAAAGAGGTGACTTTACAAAAGATAATTTCTCCATCTTTCGGTGTCCCTTTTTTAACAAGACCTTGATAATAGACATTAAAACTGGGCATCGTATTTTTATACATCAGTACTTTATAGTTTTTTGTTTTAGCTAAGAGGGCAGCCTCTTTAACAGGTAGTTGCATTAACTTTCCATAAGCAGGTAATACAGCATAGTTGAGCATGATCGTCATCAAAAATGCAACTATTAGGATATTGGTTTCAAATTTTTGTTTTTGATATATTAGCCATAAGAGAGTTAGTATGATTAGGGTTAATATAATTTTATATTGTATGGTGAATCCATTATCAATATTTTCAACTAAAGAAACTATAAATTGATCTTTGATATCTGGTTTAAACAAGGTAATAAGTTCTGGAAAAAGTAATAAAACCATAGCTAAAAAGAGCATAGGCAATAAAAGCCAGAGTCGTGATCTTTGTGCTTCAATGACAAGTGTTGTTAAGATAAATAGAGGTGTATATCCATAGATGATATAGTGAGGTAGTTTTGTACCTGAAAATGAAAAAAAGAGAAATACAAATCCAAACCATAAGAGTAAAAAGAGGTTGAGATCATCTTTGATCAATATTTTGACTTTGGTGAATACTTTGATGACTAAATAAGAGAATGGCATTAAGCCTAAAAGCAGAACTACGATATAGTAATACAATCCACCACTATGACTCTCCATAGCATCACTAAATCTTCCTATATTGTGCTTTAGAAAAAAACCATCAATAAAGGCATCTTTATGAATCATATACTCTGCGATATACCAAGGTAAAACGATAATTGCAAAGAGTAATAGACCTATTGGATTAAAGAGTGTTTTAACCCCATAAAAAGAACTCTTTCTTAAGTATAAAAAAGAGAAAACTCACTACTAGTGGGATCAAGATCGCTACAGGTCCTTTAGTGAGTGCACCTAATGCTATAAAAATAAAAATCAGATAGAGTGTACTTTTTTTTCTTGTTTGATAAAAGTGGTAGATTAAAACAAGTGCTAAAGTGATAAAGAGGTTAAGTAAAGCATCGGCAATAGCAGCTTTGGCAATAATCGTAGTTTGTAGTGTTGTCACCATCAAGAGTGCTGCAAAAAAAGCTTTTTTGAGATCGATATAGTGTTTGACAAAGAGATAGATGACCATAGCCCATAAAGTGGCAGCTATGGCAGAAGGTAATCTAAATGCAAACTCATTAATACCAAATAGTTTGATACTCATAAGTTGGAACCAGTAGATAAGAATCGGTTTGTCAAAACGAAGCTCACCATTGAGATAGGTGGTTATGTAATCTTTGTTGACAAGCATTTCACGAGTTGCTTCACTAAATGCACCTTCATCAAGATCAAAAAGTGGAGTTAATCCCAGTGGTATAAAAAAGCTGATTATGATAAAACCAAAAAGTAAAAAGAGACGATTATCGATGTACTGTAGCAACTTTGAGGTCCTTGATCATGTGATTGTAAAGTATAAGTGCGATCATCACGCCTAGATAAGATCCCATAATTACATCACTGTAGTAGTGTGCATTCACTGCAATTCTACTAATAGCAATCATGCCACCTGCAAAAAGTAGTGGTAAACGAAGTTTTGGAAAGATAAAGGCTAAAGCAGTTACTGTGGCCATGATGGTAATAGAGTGTCCTGAGGGGAAAGAGACATATTCATAATGAAACCCTAACCCTTCAAATCCATACTCACCTTGTTCTAAGAGCATTTTAGGTCTGAGTCTGCCAAAAGGAACTTTTAAAAGCCACACGACAATACCTGCTAAAAGATTTGCATATAGAACATAGAGTGAAAAAGTGGCACTTCTGAGATAGCCCATTTTTTTGAAAATAAAAAATAGCAGCAGTGAAGGGATAATATACCAGTGGCTTTTACCTAAAAAAGAGATAGAAATCAAAAAACTTTTAATACGATTTTCTTCGATGCTGTCTATAAAAAGTGCTAATTCTCTATCAAGAAAAAAATAGCTTATAGTGACCACTCCTAAAGTGAGTAAAAAAATATAGATATTTCTATGGTTTAACGCGTTTAATCCGTACATTGTCCGCCTCCTGTTTAATCATAATATAGTAGAGAATTTTTGCCGTCATATAGAGAAAGATGAACGAGAAGACAACATCACTGAAAAAATGTCCACCTTGTGCCATACGTCCCAATCCTATAGTAAACCCAAGTGCAATGGCAGCAGCTGTATAAAGTGCTTTGTTCCTGCGTGAAAGTAAGGCTATTGCAATAAAGAAAAATCCTGCAGAAGCGTGACCACAACTAAATGAACAATTCTTTTTACATTGGTTGGTGAGAACAAAAGCAGGGGTAAACTCTTTTTTGCCTCCAAACTGTTCTATCTGTTTAGGTCTTGCACGTCCCCAGTTGTCTTTAAAAAGAACATTGACAATTAAAATAGGTCCTATGATTAAGACTGCTAGCAGGTAGAGCCATCCTATTCTTTTCATATAGTGGTTATGTTTTCGGATGTATGAGAGGAGTAAACAAAAAAGTGCTAAAAGACCTACTAGCGCTGCAAAAATAGGGCTATATTTAAACAGTAAGAGAATAAAAGGGTGGTTTTTAAGATAAAATCCCTCATCATAAAAATAGGCTGCAATCCAAAGATCAATCTGCGGAAAGCCTAAAAAAATCAGTAAAGAGATACTGGTAAAGATCCAGAAATATTTTCCAAGTCCAAACATATAAAGCCCTACAATTTTTAAATTTTTGGGATTATAATCTAGGATAGTTACATGAGTATTACAATCGCTGTAGAGATTACAAACATGTAATTTATCACACGCTCTTTTAGATTATAGTAGAGCGTGTGAAGGTTTTTAACGCAATGTTTCTAAACTTTTTGAACTAAACGGAAGCACTTTCTCTATATGATTGTCTCTCATCTTATTTGTCCAGTTTGGATCTGCTAGCAGGGCTCTTCCTACTGCGATAAGATCAAACTCTTTGTTTTGTAGTTTCTTTTCTACTAAAGTAATAGAGTCAGGTTTAGTAGAGATTGCTTCGCCTTCAAACATCTTTACGTTTAATGCTTCATCAATTCCTACACCACCTACGTTTATAACAGGTTTCCCTGTTATTTTTTTGACCCATCCTGCAAGACTCAATGGTGAGTTGTCAAATGCAGGTGTCCAAAAACGGCGTTGGCTAGCATGAAAGATATCTACCCCTGCATCGATTAGTGCTGTTAAAAACTCTTCAAGCTCTTCAGGTGTCTGAACAATTTTTGCGTCATAATCAATAGCTTTCCATTGTGAAAAACGAAATATGATAGGAAATGCTTCGCCTACAGCTTCTCTAATAGATTTGACAATTTCACAAGCAAAACGCATGCGATTTTCCAAATTACCTCCATAGTTATCAGCGCGTTGATTGCTTTTTTGCCATAAAAATTGATCTATTAAGTATCCATGTGCTCCATGCACTTCGACACCATCAAATCCCAAGGTTTTCGCATCAACAGCTGCTTGTGTAAATGCGTGGATCACATCATCAATATCTTGTTGTGTCATTGCTTTAGCTGTCTGGTGATCTCCTGTAAATTGATCCATCGGTCCTACACTTAGCATCTGTGGATTTGGTGAGATCCCTAGTGCTCTCATGGTGCCTGTATGCCAAATTTGAGGTATGATCTTTGCCCCAGAGGTGTGTACCTCTTTGACTATCTCTTTCCATATAGGTAGGGCATCCCCATAAAATGCAGGGACATCTATATAGCCGTTTGCGACAGGATGATCGATAAAGGTTCCCTCTGTAATGATAAGTCCTGTTCCCCCTTCTGCACGTCTTTTGTAGTATTGTACTACCTCTTTAGTTGGTATGTTTTGCGGTGATTTTGATCTTGTCATGGGTGCCATGACAATTCGGTTTGGTATTGTTAAGTTACCTATCGTAACTGGTGAAAATAAGATTGAATCAGTTTGCATTGTTTTCCTTTGTTTGTGGTGGTGAAACTTTAACATTTGTATGTTATCTTGTCAAGAACTACCTAAAAAGGTATATACAGACTAAAAGGATACTAATGCAGGTAAAATATGATGGAAAAGAGTATATCTGTTCTTTTGAATTTGCCCTAGATATGGTCTCTGGCAAATGGAGAGGGCTTATATTGTGGCACCTTAGCCATGGGACGATGCGTTATGGTGAAATTCGTAAAACTTTAGAGACGATTACCCAAAAGATGTTGACACAAACATTAAGAGATTTGGAAAAACATCAACTTATCACAAGAAAAGTATATCCAGTCGTTCCTCCAAAGGTTGAGTATACCATCACTGAAAATGGTCAAAAGCTTATTCCTATTTTTGAACAACTCTCACAATGGGGGAATGAAGTAGGGGCAGAGTTGGGTGAAGTGATGGCATGTGAGAAAGGTTTATAAAGAAGCATCTCATAGTTATTATAGTGCTTGCTTGTTAGTCAATTTGAGACATTTTGTTAATTGTTAGAGATGCAAGTGCTCCGTCTGTTTTTTCAAGTTTGTGCGGTGTTCTGCTTCCAGCATAAACGATAAATCCTTGTTTTGCTAAAAAATAGGCACAAGCCCTACCTATACCAGAACTTGCACCTGTAATGAGTATAACTTTTTTACTAGACACTGTGAGTTGTTATGAAGATTTTAATTTAGCTATAAAATCATCAATATCGTTTTGGTAATGCTCTACTTGAAAACCATTTTGACAGTTGGTATGGACAAATCCACCATATCCCATGCCTAAATAGTCAAATGTTTTGGTAAATGAATCTAAAAACGAGTCGTCAATCTCTTTGCTAATAGAGGTGGCAACAACATATCCCACTTTACCGCGTAATTTTCTACCTTGTATTTTTAAATCTTCAACAGATAAGAAATCAGACAATCTATCAACAAATATTTTCATTTGTGCACTCATCGAAAACCAATAGACAGGAGATACAAAAATGATATTGTCATATTTTAAAATTTGATCCATTAAGGGGAGAAAGTCATCCTCTATGTTTTTATGTTCATAGTCAAATGCAGAAATATTTTTTGAAGTGATATCGATAACTTCTATCTTTAGTTCGTTGGCAATCAAATCAATAAGCTTTCCTGTATTTCCATCACGTCTTGCACTGCCTATAATAGCAACGGTGTTACCCATGAAAAATCCTTTTTCTTTTTGATATTATAAATCATAGCTTAAATCCACTGCAATTTTTAACTATTAGGATAAAGTGTTTATAAGTGTGAGAGTATTGATTCCCTCATCATCATTTATAGAATATTCTTGTTTGATCATTCGCTCTTTCTGACCCCAAATAGAGATTGAAAAAAGTACATCATGAAAACTGTTAAATATAACTTTATACCTGATTACTCCTAGATAATAAAGATAGTATATACTATCTTTATTGTGTTTTAGCTATTTTGAAAGCGTTATTTGATAGTTGGTTCATAATTTAAAAAAGAATACGAAACCAAGTCGCAGTGTAATCTCCTCTTTTTGATCTACTAAAGGAGAATCTATCACCGTATCATCTAACCTTTTATATTTTGCAGCACCAATAATACCAAGTAGATCTGTCAAACGATATCTCATATTAAGTTCAACATACGGTTCAAATGAATCATCAGGGCTATAAGAAGCATAGTTTGAGGTTGCTTTTTGCGAAGATACTCCATAGAGATAAGCATTTGTTTTTTCATCACTCCATAAGAGACCTAGTTTTGGTTCAATAGTCAATTTATCAAACACCATAGGTTTACTGACTTGTGTCAAAATGCGCCAACCCTTGGATCGATCAGAAATATCTCTATCAACCAATGCCAATAGCTCAAAAAATTCACTTTTTCTGTTTAAAACAAGGTTTGCATTAACTCTTCCAGATAACTCATTCATTACTTTTAATGCCTCATTATCATTCCTATCAAGATTTGTAAATTCAATAGAGACCCCAGCACCTATCGCATTGCAATTGTCTTTATACATGTATCTACCAAATCTTCTACCTTCAGCATAAAAATCTTCATGTTGAATAAACAGCATAGGAATAAATTTAGTAGCAGTATCTACACCATCATATACAGAGTAAATATGTTCTCCTGCGACACCTATCGCACCCTTTACCTTATACTCACTTGCTTGAAGTGACAATCCTATACTCATCATAAATAGTATCAATACCTTTAACTGCTTCATCTTTTCTCCTTAAAAATAATATTCAAATTCTGCTACCATGGTCAATGCGCGACCAAAACTCCCATATTCACTCTCTTTTTTTCCAAACATTCTTCGTGCTGATACACTAATAATAAAATCCCTTTGCGCACTATACTGCATCTCAATTTCTGCTAATGCACTTCTATCTTGCGGATTAAGAAATGCTAATAGGTGCATATCTACTCCTGGGTTCAGTGCATTAATATTGATTTGTGTAAAAAGTGTCTCTTGGCTTATCTGTTCTTCATTGACTTGATGATGTTTGCGTATGGCTAAAAGTTGGTTTTTAAGTGCCTCGTTATCCTGAAGCTCGAAATAGCGATTCCAAGATGCTTTATCCATACCACCACTGTTGATGATATACTCTATCGTGCTCACTATGTTGTGATCACTGGTATAACTGAGTCCCAAACTTCCCTGATAGATATAATTTTTTTCTGCCTCAAAAACCTTTTTTACCTTCTTTGCCAATTTCAAGGCTTCAATTGACTTAGAGATACTATTTTGTGCATATTTTAGATTGCATTCATTGTAAAATATCCAATTGTTTACTGCAAAACTTAGGTTTAATCCGACATTTGATCTCTCTTCATTATGATGTAAAATCCACGAAGAAGAGAGCCCTTCATAAAGTTTCAAATCCATATAGAGTGATGCTCTATCTTTATAGTTTGTTGTATCTAAGAGTAATCCTACTTTCTCTTTATCACTCCATATCTTGTTTTTTTTGACAGAGATTTTTGGAGCGTAAAGCATCTTAAGTGTTGCCCTATCTAAAAAAAGTGTACTTTGCACCAGTAGTGTTCCCAGTCTATTTTCTCGTCTCTCACTGGGAATAAGAGAGTCAAAGACTAATCCTGCTCCTTTAAAATAGTCTGTCGCGTTATACCCTCTAGCAACACCTTCTCTTATATTGATCCGACCTATTTCCAAAAAATGATCTGATGCGAAATCGATTCGGCTGTAAAGCTCTTTTAGATTTAGTTTGATAGCTTTAAAATCACTACTCACATCATAATCTATGAGAAAATTTTCACTATGAAAGTTTTGATAAAAGATAGCCGTTTTATTTTCACTGTTGCTCTCCATCTCATTTTCATATAGCATTTTGAGTCGTGATGTAAACGTACGCTCTTTTGTTGTAAAAATAGCTTCAGATCCTTCTTCATCAAAAAATTCAAACTCTTGCGCATAAAGTACAAGTGCACTTGATAAAAGTAATACCACTCTCTTCATCTTTAATCTCCCAAAAACTTGGGCAGATAATCACGTCTAAACCAAAAGTCTGGTATCTCTATGTTTTTAACATTGGCAAATTGCATTTTGGTTGCTTTACTTTTATCAAACCCATCAAATATCAATACTTCTGTAGGTCTGATCATCCCTAGAACATCTTTGAACTTTCGATAATAAACATCTTTTAATAACTTTTTGCTAGCAGTATAAAACTTACTTCTTACGGGATAAAAGCTCTCTTTATCTACCCAGTAATCCACCAGTGGATAACTCACGTTACTGTTGTTTGCTTTTAATTGTAGGAGATAACAGTTTCTGCTTTTTTTATCACCATCTATCATCTCCTCTTCACCCAATAAGGTACTCTCATAGTCAAGTGCAAAATTGCTACTCATGACATCACCGTTAGAAGATTGTCCTAATAACCTTTGTTGTGGTGATATCCTAATACTCGCTTTAGCATTAGGGTCATAAAACCACAAATTATCTCCATCTCTCATGATGAGCTTATTTTGATCTTTTTTGGGCTCTAGCATCTTCACAAGTGTGCGGTATTGTCCAGAATTATCTTCAATTTTTGAATAGATACTCACAAGCATTGTGTCTCTCTTCTTTGCATGAATATATTCGGTAATAAAACAGCGTTGATAAAATGACCCACTTACATTTCGCACTGCGTCACTCTTTTTGATAATCTCCTCAGCGCTGATACTCCATAAAGATGAAACCCACAAAAGTAGTAATAATATTTTCTTCATAGCCATACCCTTAGTGATGTCTCAAGGCATCAACGATGGGCATATTTGCTGCTTTATTGGCAGGAAAAAATGCTGAAAACATACTAATCACAACCAATACAAGCCAAATAACAATAATCAATAAAGGGTTTTCTAAAAGATGTAATATCAAGCGTGTATCACTACTGTTTGAAGGCGGTGACCAAGTCATATCTGAATGATTAATCACTGTCGTCACAACATAGGCTAAAAAAACACCCAGTGTTGCGCCCATCAAACCTATCATGGCACCTTCTAAAACAAAATATTTTCTGATATCTCTTCGTTTTAGTCCAATAGCGCGCAGTGTACCGATCTCACGGTAACGCTCCATCACACTCATCGTCATTGTATTTGAGACGGTAAACAAAACGATAATGGCAATAATCACTGAGACAAAGCCAAAAACTACACCAAACATATTGAGGACTTTGCTAAACTGTGCATTGAACTCTTCAAGGGTGACTATCTCTAACGCCCACCCTTTTGTCTTAAAAAGTACTTCAAGTTGCTGTTTGGTCTCTTCAAGCTTTTCAGATCTTTCAAGTTGAATGACAATAGCGTTTACCTTTTTCTCCCCACCGCCATAAAGAAGATTTTGCGCAACTGCAAGTGGGAGCCCTACAAATCTATCATCAAGATTTTTGATACCTCTACGCCATACGGTATCAATTTCAATTGAGGCGATATTTGGCGCACCATTGGCAGATGAAACCATCATATCTACAGAGGCGATATTTTGTACCGTAGTTGGCTGATAAAAGCTGCTGATATCTTGATCTACGGGACTGCTTTCATCCGCTTTGGAGATGAGACATCCTTTGATATTCAGTGCTTCACATAGATCCAAATTTACTGCTAAACCATTACCAATAATCCCTTTGTCTGCTAATAAACTCTCTAAAGGAATTTCTTCTCTCTCTAATCCTAATCCAAAACCATCCCAAGTCTGCATCAATAGCTGCTCTTTTGCCTCCATGCCCACCCCTAAAAATGTTTGAGAGCTATTTTTAACAGGATTCCCTACAATGCCATTAATCATTAAAATAGGAGTTATGACCTCAATCTTTGAGATGATAGGACTCTCTTTGATACCGTTGATAATCTCCTTGTAGTTTGCCATATCATAGGTACCTGTCTTTGCAGAGCCGTATTTAAAGAACCCCTCTTTGTGTATATGCAGGTGTCCACTATTTCTGACAATGTTTGTTTGCATCCCATAAAAAATACTAGAGACAAAAGCACCTATCAATAGTGATGCAAGTCCTCCGATGGCGATGGCTAACACACTCATCGTGGTACGTCTTTTATTTCTCAAAGTATTTCTAAAAGCGATTTTCAGACTATTTTTCATACGCTCCCTCCAATATGCCATCTTTAAGTGTGTAAATTTCATCCGCATGACTTAAGATCTCTTTATCATGCGTAGAAAATACAAAAGTGGTTTTATAGTACTTTTTCATATCCAACATCAGAGAAATAATCTCACTTCCTGTCACAGAGTCTAAATTTGCTGTAGGTTCATCTGCCAATACCAATAAGGGTTTTTTTACCAGTGCTCTAGCAATTGCAACCCTTTGTCTCTGTCCTCCACTTAATTCTGAAGGCATCTGTTTTGTAAAATCTTGTAGACCGACAGCTTCGATATATTCACTGACGACTCTATGACGCTGTTTTTTACTTTGATTTTGTAGTAGCAATGGGAACTCAATATTTTCATAAAGATTTAACACAGGGATGAGATTAAAGTTTTGAAATATATGACCTATTGTATTCCCTCTAAATTGTGATAACTGATTATCTGTGAATTTGGAAAGTGCCATATTATTGATATGAATTGATCCATGTGAGGGGGTATCTATTGCACCTAAGAGATTTAAAAGGGTACTTTTACCACTACCAGATTTTCCAACAATAAAAGTAAAGCTCTCCTTATAAATGGAGAGATTGATCTCTGTCAGTGCTTTGATTTGGGTATCACCAAGAGGGTAGCTTTTACGCACATCTTTACACGTTGCAATCATCCCTTTCATTGGATTGCCTCTAGTTTATTTTTAATAATTTCGATCCGTGATGCGTCTACCTCAGTTTCACATGAGCGATACCGCATCCGGCCTGTTTTATCAAAAAGAAGTACACTTAAGCCTTGTTTTTTAAATTGATATTGTTTTGAGACTTCACCACGCCAATCTAATAATAGCCACTTAGATTTTGTTTGTGGAAATTTACTTCTAGCATAAAATCTTAACAATGCAGGCACATGATGCATATCGATGATATTGACAATACAGAGATCTTTGGAGATCTTTTTTCTCACCTTTTGAATAAATTGTTGACGTAAATCTTTACTCTCAAGTTTCCCGCCTATCATGATAAACTCTCTACCCAAGAAATCTTCTTTTTGATATGTTTTTTCAAACTGATCTTCTAAGATAAATGAATTATCTATCGCATAAAGCGATAGCTTTAAAAATGTCAATAAAGTTACAATACTAAAATATCTTTGCACCTTCTCTCCTCATAACTGTGATAAGGAAATGATAAAAGATGAATCTAACTCAATATTTCAGATTTTTTAATGAAGGTTAATGCAGGGTAGTATTTACTTTTTTTGTAAGTAAAAAATATTGTGCTTATCCCTGTATACATAGGTACACTTGAGCGATAAGAGTGTTGCAATTTTCTGCACGATATATAAGCCTAATCCTAGTCCATGACTCTCTTTTGCAAAAGGTGTTTTATACGCTTCTAAGGGCTGAGGCAGTCTCTCTCCTTTGTTGATGATAGTGATTTTATCGATCTTGAGTACAATACGTACCTGTTTGTCAGGTGCATACTTTATTGCATTGTCTATTAAGTTTTTAAGGGCTAAAGAG
>JAHZKW010000154.1 GCA_022600175.1 Campylobacterota bacterium | reverse complement strand
TCCCTATGGGATTTGAAACAATTCGTTGGTGACAACGGTGACTTCACCCGTATTGATCATGTAAACATCCCTATGGGATTTGAAACTCATCAACAGCAACACCCTCAATCACAATAAATCATCATGTAAACATCCCTATGGGATTTGAAACTATAGTGTTGTCTTCGCATAAAGACACGCACGAGGGCATCATGTAAACATCCCTATGGGATTTGAAACTTAAGTACATCTCCATCCATCCCATACATTGGCCATCATGTAAACATCCCTATGGGATTTGAAACTACTCATCTACTTCTAAACGTTCCCCCAGATCCTCATCATGTAAACATCCCTATGGGATTTGAAACCGTGGTTTTTCCTACCACAGTATCACTATCGTCGCATCATGTAAACATCCCTATGGGATTTGAAACGTGCAGTAGATCCGCTAAGAACCCAATGTGCAGAGGATCATGTAAACATCCCTATGGGATTTGAAACTTATATTAATTCTCTCAACCAATCATTAAAACATGTATCAGTTTATATTTAAAATAACACTATATGAAAAAGTGGGATTAAATACCGAAAGAGTAAAAATTAGTGACGAAGAGGTTGTACAAAGTGGCAACGCTACTTTGTACAATCACCTTTGCCCACATCAAATTGAAAAAGCTTTTTTTTACTCACTGCACTGGTATAGATGTAAGAGATATCGATTCCACTTTGTAAAAATCGCCATGAAGAGTGACAGATCCCTTTTGTCACCGCTTGTTGCATACGGCTTTTATCTTCTTTGATCACACTTTCATCACTCTTTACACCTGTATTGATCTCATAAGTATAGACAAGAGATTGTGCTTTTGCTTCTATCGCTATCAACTTAGTAAACTGATCGATAGTTTGTGGTAGCTGTTTAGCAATCTCCTTAGCTGCAAGACTGACCACTTCTTGATTTGACTGTTTTACCTTCTCTTGCATACTATCTGCAAAAAGAGATACACTTAAAGTGAGGATTGAAAAAGTAACTAAAGCTTTTTTAATCATATAAAACTCCTTATATTTCTTCAAAAAGTATAACAACTTTTATGATATAAGTTCCATAACATATATCAAGATATTGGTCTCAAATGTACCAATACCTCTAAAAAATAGTGACTATTTAGTCAAAAGATAGATACCTATGGCTTGTAAAGGTTTACCTTTCACTTCTGGACAAAAGTTATTTTCAACGATATATGCTTTTGCCTCTGCAATTGAATGAAATGTTGGGAGTGGTGTCTGTTTACATTTCATTTTATAAGCTTTTGCACCTTTTTGTGCCATCAGTGCTTTTTTAGCTTTCATCTTCTCTATCATAGCTGGTGAAAAATCTTTTTTAGCTGCGGCCCAAGCCTCTTTAAATCCTGCTACTGTACCACCATTTTCTTTTGCAAATGCCTTAGCATCTATTTTATCAGCAAATGCATATTTACTCACCATACTCATCGTACCTTTTTTACCACTCCCAATCACATAGTGAGCAGTTACTGCATCTATAAACTTTAGCGACTTTGCATCGACTGCTTTAATCTCTTTAAGATCCATACTTTTTAGATCTTTTTCCTCTACAGCACAGTGAATCGAACAGTACTGCTTAGCTTTACCATCTACTGTAGCGGCATGATTGGTTCTATAAAACATAGGTAATGTCATCCCACATGTAGGACAATAGTGTCTGTTTTTCCCCTCTTGTAAGATAATTGCTTTTTCAGCGGGTACACTTTGATACATCATCTTTTGCATATCCCCTTTTGCACTACTTGCACTTACTAGCGCAACCACAGCCAACACGACAATCATTGATCTTTTCAACATAGACACTCCTTTTATAGATTTGATTTATAGTAAGTATAATAAACACCTGTTAAATAATTGTTAAGTATACTTCATACTATGAAAGAAATTGCCATACTAGGTGCTACGGCATCAGGAAAAACTGCACTTGCGATTGAAGTTGCCAAAAAGGTAGATGCTTATATCCTCTCACTAGATTCACTTAGTATCTATAAAGAGGTGGATATTGTCTCAGCAAAACCTACGATAGAGGAGAGAGAAGGCATACCACATTTTGGTATTGATGCACTTACTATCGACACACACTTCAGTGTTGCTACCTTTTTTGATCTCTATCATGAAGCAAAAGCTGCGGCACAAAAAGCGCAAAAACAGTTGATTATCGTTGGAGGCACTAGCTTTTACCTCAAATCTATGATCGAAGGGCTCTCTCCCAAACTTCAAGTAAAAGATGAGACAAAGGCCAAAATTTCCAAAAAACTTTTAGCGTTACCGCAAGCCTACAAAGAGATCATACAGCTTGACCCTCAATATGCCCAAAAAATCGCCTCCACTGATCGATATAGAATCGAAAAGTGGTATGAGATCTTTTATGAGAGTCAGCAGATAGCATCCGAGTATTTTATCCAACACCAAAAACAACCAATTATTAAAAATATTGAAATCTTTGATATTCTAATTGACAAAGAGATACTACAAAAAAAGATCGCACTACGTACAGAGTTGATGATTCAAAATGGGCTTATTGATGAGATATTTGCTTTAGAAAAAAAATATACAAGAAAGCCTTCACCTATGGGGGCAATTGGTATCAAAGAGACGCTCTCTTTTCTTGATGGAAAAATCTCTAAAAAAGAATTAAGCGAGCTTATCACCATACATACAAGACAACTTGCAAAACGACAGGAAACTTTCAACAAATCGCAATTTCCACAAAAAGTTAAATTACTTAAAGAAGACTTATATAAAAATATCATATCTTTATTTTAATGAATATGTTATATAAAGTAAAATAAATTTTCAATTATTTGTACAAATTAATGTTTTTTTAACATGTTTAATGTAAAATAGTCTCAATTACAATAATTATCTTACTATATAAAGGATTGCAATGAAAAAGCTATTGCTATGTTCACTTCTTGCCTCCTCACTCCTCTACGGAACAGATAGAGCATATGAGTTTGGCGTCAATGCAGGTATGACATCAATAAAAAATGAAGACAGTATCAAGCTTGAAAATCCTACGTTTGGTCTAACTATCCAAAAAAATAGAGCAGGACTCAAACCTCGATTTGATTTTGAATATGTCAGTATTGATAACGATAAAGTCACATTCAATGGACAGACTAAAGATGAAGTCAGTTCACTTATCAAGGGCTCCATCAATGGTGTTTATGAGTTTATGCCAGAGTCAAACTTTTTCCCTTACATCTTAGCAGGTCTTGGATATGAAAATGTCTCTGATCCAAGAAAAGAGAAAGGTGAAGAGTTCGAGAGTCATCCATTTATGCAAGGTGGTGCAGGAATTGGTTATCGTATGGGTAACAACAAACTTGTACTACGTGCTGAAGCAAAGATGTTTCAAATCATCGGTGGTGATAGAGATGAAGAGAACGAGATCATTGCAGTACTTGGTCTTGGGATTCCATTTGGTGCAGCAACTGAACCTAAACTACAAATCATAGATAGTGATGGTGATGGTGTTATGGACGAACTTGATAAATGTCCTGATACACCACAAGGTGTTGTGGTAGATGGTTCTGGTTGTCCACTACCTGAGCCAAAAGTGATCAAAGAGAGTATTCCAACTTCATTTGATGACAATGAATGTCCAGTCAAAATCGATGGAGAAGATCGTGACCGTGATGGTGTAGAAGATAGTTTAGACCAATGTCCAAATACACCTTGTGACTTTAGTGTTGATGCTAAAGGGTGCCCTGTTAAAGCAAATCTTAGAATCCACTTTGAAACAGATAAAGCGAGAATCACATCTCATTCACAAGCACTTGTTGAAAAGTTTGCTGACTTCTTAGTCACCAATAAAGGTAGTTTAGTACATATTGTAGGTCATACTGACTTTAGAGGTTCAGACACTTATAACATGATTCTTTCCAAGAAAAGAGCAAGAAGTGTCCGTGATGCCTTAATTGATCTTGGTGTCAGCTCTTCTAGACTCTCTACGGAAGGTAAAGGAGAATCTGAACCAATGGCAACAAATAAAACAGATGAGGGTATGGCACTTAACAGAAGAATCGAAGTCAAACTCACTTATCCACAAGAGATTAACCAAGGAGGGAAAAAATAATGCAAACTCTTTTAAAAACAAGTCTGGTTTCACTTATTGCCAGTGCTTATATATTATCTTTTACAGGTTGTGTTAGTGATAGAGCCAATTTTGGTAATGATCTCAACACTTCAGGTGGTGGTGTTGTCCTCGACCCTAATGGAGATGAAGATAATGATGGAATTACAAATGGTGACGAAGATGCTATAGGAACAGATCCTGTAGATCCAGATTCAGACAATGATGGTCTTGATGATGGTTTAGAGCACACTATCATAGGTACTTCTCCTTTATCCGATGATACAGATAAGGATGGGGTAACAGATGGTATTGAGGTTGTAGGTACTTATATTGATAACATTGATGCAGAGGGCAAGGTCACCACAGCAGGTGCATCCAAAGCAGCTATCAAAGATGGTGTACTTGATCTTGAAACACCAATCACTATTGCTGATTGGGGAGATAGAACGCCTGCAAATATTCATATCAATGCATTTACAGACCCATCTGATGCAATCGATGCATTAGATCCTATGAATGATTCGGACTATGATACTAAACAAAATGCAACTGAAAAGAGTGATGGTACAGATCCACTCGATCAAAAAGATAGAGCAAAATGGATTTATGAAGTAGAACCTGGTCTCACACTGATTGAAAATGGTTTTACCTATATACCAGGTGGTTTTGATTTAGATGGTGATGGAGAAAAAGAGACAGGTTTTTGGATGGCACAATATGAAGCAAGAGCTGGTATTGATACTGTAGTAGCTGATATTGACAATTTTGGATTATACGTTAATGACAAGTTCAATATTACTAATGATACAAGTATGATTGGATATATCACTGGAATACCGGGAGATTCAGGAACTGATCTATCTTCTGCACAGTTTACAGACCAGAGTGTACAATCTCCTATGAGTGGTATGTATGGGTTTGAAGCAGCTGTTATTTTAGAGAACTCTCAAGTATCAGACCAAGCACTTAGTATTAAACTACCGAGTATTAAACAGTACGTTCAAACAAGAAAATTAGTCAACCAAAATGTAAATACACCTACATTAGTCAAAAATAGTACTTTGGGCTATGATGCAAATGCAGCAGAGAGTTATAATACAAATGTTTATGAACTTTTTGGCAGTGTCAAAGAGTTCACAAGCTCAACAGTTGCTTTAGCAAACTTTTCAGCACCAGCATGGTGGGGTATTGTCAATACAACTAAAAATAGTGTTGATCTCGCAGGAGCTGGTATATATGTCCGTACCACACAATCAGGAATTGGCTATGAACAAGACCCTTATGCGGTCATAGTCTCAGATGGCAATGATATAGATATTCGTTATGGTGTTGCTTTTGGTGAAGCATCTCGTATCGGATTTAGAGCGGCTACTGACTACTTAGCACAATAAAACTTGAAGGGCTTGGGTTTTACCCAAGTCTTCTATCTGGAGATACAACATGATAAATATTGTCTGTCCACACTGTCTACAAACAAATCGCATTCCACTTAAATCATCTTATAGTAAAGCAAACTGTGGCAGTTGTAAAAATTCACTACTTGATACAAAACCACAAGATGTTGATCACCCAACATTTTTAAAACATATCCAAAGCAATGATATCCCTGTAATTGTAGATTTTTGGGCACAGTGGTGTGGACCTTGTCGTATGATGGCACCTGCTTTTGAATCAGCCGCCAAAAGTTTACCACTGAAAGCACGCTTTTTAAAAGTAAATACCGAAAATAATGAAATTACAGCAAGTCAATTTGCCATCAAAGGTATTCCGACAATTATCGCATTTAAAGCAGGAAAAGAAATCGATAGAATCAGTGGAGCACTACCTGAAGATCAGATTGTACAGTGGGTGAGTCGACTGCACTAACTACTGTAGTTTGATCGACTCAAAACGAATCAATTTATCATCAATCATTGTAAACTGAATCTGGATTGGGTTACAGCATACTTGACAATCTTCAATATACGCTTCTTCACTCATGTCAGGATCTAAAAGCATCGATATACGCTCCCAACAGTAGGGACAAGTAAAAAAATGTTCTAACATTTGTCGTTACGGTGTTCTGTCGCCTTAAGATAGATCGATAACCCTATCAATAGTAAAGCAACACCACCAAGAATATAGACTGCGTGGATAATCTTTTCAGGATCAATGAGTGCAAATTTAAAGACAAGCATCAACGCTTCGATAGAAAGAGCGATAATAATAGACCCTAAGAACTTAATCATAGTTCGGTGAATATCACGAGACTTCTCATCATGACGCCCTAAAACCTCTTCCTCAAAGATCGTCTTCACCAGATCAAATATGGCAAGTGCTAAGGTTAAGAGAATAGTTGCTTCAAACATATGTTTGATCGCAGCCTCGTTAATTTCAAAACCATGCATTGCTATACTCTGGATACCGTGAAAAAAGAGCATAAACGCGACTAAAAGCAGAGATGCTGAAAAGATGGTATAACTTATTTTACTCACATACCCAAAAATACTATCCATCGTTGTAGGTTGTGCAAAGGTTAAAAGATCACGCAATGCAATATCTACACACACAACATAGTGAAGGTGCTTCTGGTCATCATATACAGGATATGAAGCGGTCACAGAAAGGTCATTTGTTAAACTTGATGGATAAGGATTAGTGATCACACACTTACGCTCTCGAACGGCTCGATGATAATAAGCTCTTGAGGTATGATTTCCCAATTTTGTTGTACGTATATCTGGATTGTCAGAAATGTTTTGTGAAATTTGTTGACCTTTTCCATCTAAAACATACATTGCTTCTATTTTAATACGCTCTTTTTTCAAAAGCTTTAAGCCATCAACAATTACATTGAAATCAGGACTAGGCATGTTATTTGGAACACTTCTGTTTAACAGTAGACATAAATAAGCACGAGCTTGCACACGTACTTGTTCAAACTGGGAAATCTCATGTGGCATCATCGGCTCTCCTTTAAAAAACGTTTTAAACTTTTTGCTGATTTTGTATTAATATTATAGCTAACAAGTTTGAGGTATTCCCTAATCTCATGTGAAGAGATATCAGATTTTTGTGCATACCTTGATAACATATAGCGTGGTATTTTTACTTTAGTCCGTAAAAATCGGGTTATAAGTTTTTCGTAATATTGATCATGACGCACCATACAAAAACGTGCAAAGACAAATGGCATACGATGCTTTTCAAACCACACCTTTGCCAAATCAACATATCCATCAGGATCTTCTAGATAGAGTTTAAGAGCTTTATCCCCAATCGTCACTTCACCTTCAATCTCTAAAACTTTGGCAAGTGCATTAGAAGTGGCAGAGTGTGAGTCGGCCTTATAACTACCCTTCTTCACAAGTACACTTCTGATCTCATTTTTGGCCACAATTCCAGCGTTAAGACAACGAAAATTTCCACGTCGACTTTGAATACTAGAGATAAATGCGGCATCGATACGTCTTGATTTAAACTTACAGTTAAGATCTGAAGGAAAACTTTTTTTATATTCAATAGATTGTTTAAAACGTGTACTTCGAATATAACGCTTCAAGAATACATGAAATGGAGCGAGATTAATATAATCGATCTTGCCAAATAGCACCTAAAAACCCTTTATATCTTTACAAAAGATTATATCATTATAATACTGTTATGATTGAACAAGCAAAACAACTCATCAAAAATGCTGACGCTCTCCTCATCACTGCTGGAGCAGGTATGGGTGTAGATAGTGGATTACCTGACTTTCGAGGTGTGGAAGGGTTTTGGAATGCCTACCCTGCGATCAAAAATCTAGGACTTCGATTTGAAGAGATGGCAAATCCTAGATGGTTTGAAGAGGATCCAACACTGGCTTGGGCATTTTATGGTCATCGCCTAAATCTCTATAGAGAAACCATACCCCATGAAGGATTTAGTAACCTCTTAGCGTTAACAGAAAAGAAAGAAGGGAAATACTTTGTCTTTACCTCTAATGTAGATGGGCAATTTCAAAAAGCAGGTTTTAATGAGCAGAAAATCACTGAAGTTCATGGTTCAATTCATCACTTTCAATGTACAAAAAACTGTACAACCACAATCTGGAAAGATGTAGATACCTATGTAACAATCGATCCACAAACATTTCGAGCACACGGTGACCTCCCTCGATGTCCCACATGTGGTGAAATCGCAAGACCAAATATTTTGATGTTTGGAGACTGGGCATGGAATAGTGAACGCACTGATATACAGAGTCAAAAACTACAAAACTGGCTTGATGATGTCAAAGCAAACAACTACAAACTTGTGATCTTAGAGTTTGGTGCTGGCTTAGCCGTACCTACAATCAGGTTTTTTGGAGAAAATATTCTCACACGCTATAATGCCTCACTCATAAGAGTGAACCCTCGAGATACCAATGTACCTCATGGTCAAATTGCCATCAATACTGGAGCAGTTGAAGCAATCAATAACTTACTTGGGTCATCATAAAGATATATCGAAGATCTATTTTAATTTGTTATAATACTAAAAAAATAAAGGGTAAACTATGGCAACAGTTGAATTTTTAGGTCCTATCAATAGAGAGCCTATGGACGTAGATATCGCAAACCTCTCAGAACTTAAAGAGATTTTTGAGGGTGATACAGAACTTGAAAAGTGGTTAGAAAACTCAGCAATTGCAGTCAATGATGCATTGGTTTCACACTTGAATATTCCCCTACTTTCACGTGATAAAATCTCACTCTTACCTCCAGTTTGTGGAGGCTGATGTGTTAGAACTATATGATGGTCCACTCCCCATAGAAGCGATTACCAATCGTTGGTATAGCTCACAACATAACAAAAACTATGGTGCATTTATCACATTTATTGGTACTGTGAGAGATGAGAGTGGTATTGAAGGGCTCAGTTTTGATATTTACGAACCAATTATTACAAGTTGGTTTGATACCTGGCAAGAAAAAGCTGCAACAAAGAATGCAATTGTTGTGATGGCACACTCTATTGGGGATGTTCCACTGCATCACTCTTCCTATATTGCAGGCGTATTCTCACCTAAAAGGCGTGTTGCACTTGAACTCATAGATAGTTTCGTAGAGGATTTTAAAGCAAGCGCACCAATTTGGAAATATGACCTTATCAATGGTGAACGCGTTTATGCAGAAGATCGAAGTACTGCCCTTCCAAACAGTGGACTTTTAGGAAAATAGATGACCTATATTACCTATTCTGAATCACTCAAAAATCTCTACAAAAGTTTTGAAGCACCCACACTCACAGAGAAAGTATTTTTAAATGATGCCTTAGGACGTACCCTTGCATCTGATATTATTGCAGACCACAACTCACCAGAGTTACCAACATCAGCCATGGATGGATATGCAATCAAATATGATGATCAAATGCTAGAGCGTATTCGTATTACAGGTGCTCTACCAGCAGGTACTTATGGAGAAGAAGAGATCGTTGGCGGGCAATGTATCAAAACTTTTACAGGTTCTCTTATGAGCCCTGGTACAGATACACTCATCCCTATAGAAAATGTCAAAGTTGAAGAAGATGAGATTGTCATTCTTGAGAGTGTTCCTCAAGGCTTTAGTGTACGACCTATTGGTGAAAATTATCAAGAGGGTGAAACACTTATCCCAAAAGGGACAAAAATCGACTTTGCAGAGATTGGTGTACTTGCAAGTCTAAACACTGCACAAGTGGAGGTTTTTAAAAAACCACGTGTGGCGATCGTGGCAACAGGTAGTGAGATACTTGATGTCGGAGAAAAACAGACTAACCCTTCACAAATAAGAAGTTCAAATCAATTTACACTTGAAGCATTGGCACAAAAATCAGGTGCTCTGACACAAAGAGCACCACTACAAAAAGATGAAAAAGAGATCATTCAACAGACCATTACTGATGCACTCGCAGACAATGACATCGTTGTGACAACAGGTGGTGTAAGTGTGGGAGATTATGACTTTGTCAAAGATATCATTGCAGGGTTTGAGCCTGAGTATATTACCCAAGGGGTGATGATCAAACCAGGGCAGCATATCAAAATAGTCAAAATTGGTCAAAAATATATCTTTGCACTACCTGGTTTTCCTTATAGCTCAACAGTGACATTCATCCTTTATGTTTTACCACTTATTTATCATCTACAAGGTTTAGATAAATCACTACCAATTGTGCAAGCAAAACTAACACAACCTTATAAGAAAAAATCCTATAAAACAGAATTTGCAGCTGTAAATCTGCACTTTAAAGAGGGTCAATATGAGGTAGATTTTAAAGGCAAAAGAAGTGGTTCAAGTGCTATACTTACTAATATGCTAGGTCATATAGGGCTTATCCAGGTCGATAAAGACTCTACTGACTTAAAAGTAGGGGATATGGTAGAGGTTATCAACCTAAAGGCACTTTAATGATACAAGCACTCTTCAATAAACTTGGACATATGATATTGACCTTATTGGTCTTTATCTACATCATCTTTGAAGAGCTTGTTTGGGAAACGATTGCTAAACCCATTTATAACTTTGTTCACTCTTTAAAGATTTTACAAAAAGTAGAATACTATATACATGCGTTGCATCGTTATGTTTTATTAGGACTTTTTTTAATACTCTTTATCAAAGTTGAACTCTTAGGTATTGCCGCTGTTACACTTTTAGCTAAGGGACAAGTGACCAGCGGTGTACTCTTATACTTAGGTAAAATCCCTATTGGTGCTTTTACTTTTTGGCTTTTTCGTATCTCAAAAGATAAATTGATGAGCTTTCAATGGTTTAAAACACTCTATGATTTTATGATGAGAATGATTGAAAAAATCAAAGCAAGTGATATTTATCATCAAATTAAAATAAAAACAACCACCATTAAAGTGTACATCAAAGAAAAAAGTGCTAAATTTAAACAAAAATACTTCTCTAAAGAGAGTACATTTCAAGAAAAAATCAAAAAAATCTACCTCTCTATCAAAAAAATCTTTCAATAGGAGCTATTGATGCAATATCGTTATATAGGGAAAAGTGGTCTTCGTGTCAGTCCAATTTGTCTGGGTACCATGACCTTTGGAACACAAACAGCCGAAAAAAGTGAAGCTTTTAAGATCATGGATAAAGCTTATGAAAGAGGGGTGAACTTTTTTGATACTGCAGAACTCTATCCTGTTCCACCAGAAGCAAAACTTATAGGTGTTACTGAAAAGATTGTAGGAGAGTGGATGCAAACTAAACCTAGAGACTCTATCATCTTAGCAACCAAAGTTGCAGGAGCTGCAAATGGTTGGTTTGTACCACCTGTTCGTCATGGATTGACTGCGATTGATCGATTTCATATAGAAAAAGCAGTAGAAGCGAGTTTAAAACGTCTTAAAACTGACTATATTGACCTCTATCAAATGCACTGGCCTGACACAATTGTACCTATTGAAGAGTCGTTAGCAGCATTTGATCACTTGGTCAAAAGTGGTAAAGTACGCTATATCGGAACTTCAAATGATACAACATATGGTACTACAAAAGCGCTGGAAACCTCAAAATACAAAAATTATGCACGTTTTGAATCAATTCAAAATAACTTCTCCCTACTAAATCGCCGTTTTTTAGATGAACTCTCTACCGTATGCAAAAAAGAGCAAATCTCACTGCTCCCCTACTCTCCATTAGCAGGTGGTGTATTAAGTGGAAAATACAATCAAAATAAAAATACATCTGGAAGGTTTAATGACTATCTTAAATCATCAAATGCAAGACAACGCGCTATGGCGGCACGCTTTATGAATGACAAAACCTTGGCTTCTACACAAAAGTATCTAACCATTGCCGCTAAAGCAGAACTTCACCCTGTCACTATGGCAACAGCATGGTCAAAACAGTTTGACTTCGTTGCATCAACAATCATTGGAGCTACTACGGCTGATCAACTTGACGTTACTTTAGATGCCATGGATTTAACACTAGATAAAGAGATCCTACAGGCTTGTGATAAGGTACATGAAGAGACTCTTTACCCAATGGGATAATAAATATTTTAACATTATCACAAAAAAATAAATTTTAAAAACAAGAAGTCTTGACATTATTACTAATTAGTACTATAATCTTCAAGTGACTTCAAAAAAGGTGTGCAATAATGCATCAATAGTACTAATTAGTAATTTAAAAGGATTAAGTAAATGCTATTTGGAAAAATAACGACTATTTCTATTTTACTTGCAACCTCTCTATTTGCAGGGATATATACCATAGATACTGAACACTCAAGTGTAGGATTTAAAGTCAAACATCTTATGATTAGCAATGTCAAAGGATCTTTTGATCATTTTAACGGTGATTTTGAATATGATGAGAAGACAAAAACACTCAAAAAAATGAATGGTCTGATTCAAGTTGATTCAATCAATACAGGAATTGAAAAACGTGATGCACATCTCAAATCTGCAGAGATTTTTGATGCAAAACAGTATCCTGAAATTAAATTCAACCTTTCAAAGATCGAAGATGATAAAGCATATGGTCAACTTACAATGCACGGTGTTACAAAAGAGATTATACTCACATATGAAAATGGTGGAAGTATCAAAGATCCATGGGGTAACCAAAGAACGGGTATAGCACTTAATGGTAAAATCAACAGAAAAGAGTTTGGTATTACATGGAACAAAGTGCTTGAAGCTGGAGGTGTTGCTGTGAGTGAAGAGATTAAACTAGATATAGAGCTAGAAGGAATATTACAAAAATAGCATATTTCAAAGGAGTATAACATCAAAAAAGAAGTAATAAATTACGGTCAACGTACCAACCAAACGATGAAAACATGGATACAGCTTCTACGTGCACAACATAAAATAAGTGCAAAAGAGACCTTGTACATCCAATCACAAGGGCTTACCATGGGACAATTTAAAGTACTTGAAGTTCTTTATCATCGTGGTAACCTTCATATTGGTACTATTACCTCTTTGACGATGAGTACTCCTGGGAACATGACAGTGATAGTAAAAAACCTCAAAAAACAGGAATTTATTACATCAATTAAAGACCCAAAAGATAAACGCGCTTCCCTACTCTCCATCACACATAAAGGAAAAAATATTATAAATAATCTGTTTGGAGAACATGCCAATAATTTAAAAACCTATTTTGAGATACTAGATGAAAATGAATTAGAGACTCTTTTTACACTCTTAAGAAAACTTCAAAAAGCGCAGTAATGTTACAAAAGATAAACACTAAAAATCTCTTCCTAGCTGACTATGGTTGGCTACAAAGTAAATTTCACTTTAGTTTTGCAGAATACAAAGATATAAAGAATATAAAGTTTGGTGCACTACGTGTACTGAACGATGATATCATCCAACCTCATCAAGGTTTTGGGATGCACCCTCATCACAATATGGAAATTATTACCTATATCATAGAAGGTGAGCTTACACATCAAGACTCGATGGGCAATAAAGAGACCTTACAAGCAGGTGAAGTACAATATATGAGTGCAGGTACAGGAGTAATGCACTCTGAGATCAATGAATCAGATAAACTAGTTAGGCTACTTCAGATATGGATACTTCCTCCACAAGAGAGGCTCAAGCCTCGCTATGGATCACATCGCTATCTACCACATGAAAGTCATAATAAGCTTTTACATATTGTCTCATCACAAAAAGGTAACGCAGCAGTCAAGATCTATCAAGATAGCAATATTTTTGTAGGAAAACTAAATCAGAATAGAGATCTAAAACTAGAGATCAAACCTGAGCGACAACTCTATTTTGTACAAATAGAAGGTACCTCCCAGATCAGAGATATAGTATTAAATAGTGCAGATGCACTGAAGATCATAGATGAATCGCAACTAGAACTTAAAACTTTAAGTGATTCACACTTCTTATTTATTGATCTCAAAAAAGAGTAGCAACCTCTTTGATCACTTAGATAAAATACTTTGTTTACTTACATAAAAAAGCACTGGAATAATAATCAACGTCAAAACAGTAGAACTTATCATCCCTCCAATCATCGGCACAGCGATGCGTTGCATCACTTCACTACCTACCCCTTCTAAATAGACGATAGGGAACAACCCTCCAAGGATTGCAAATACCGTCATCAACTTTGGACGAAGTCGCAAGGCAGCCCCCTCTATCACTGCCGCTTTAAGTGCTAACTGATCCAATTTGCCCACACGATTCTCTTTCTCCACGACGGCTTCATCTAAATAGACCATCATGACAATCGCGGTCTCAGCTGCAATCCCAAGCAGTGCTAAAAATCCTACAACCACAGCAATTGAAATGTTAAAGTTTAGAAAATCGACATACCAAAGTCCACCGATCAAGGCAAAAGGGAGTGTTAAAAAAACAATCATCGCATAAATAAAGTTTCGAAGTGCAAAATAGATCAATATAAAGATGATCACAAATGTTGCTGGTATGATATAAACTAGCCTATCCATTGCAGACTCCAGATACTGACTCTGCCCTGCCCACTCATAATAGTATCCCTCTGGTAGTTTTAATTCTCGTACCAACTTATCTGCTTCATCCTTATAACTTTTACTCGATATATCTGCTTTGGGTGTGATATAGATAAAGTTTACCTTTCGTCCCTTTTCAGACTTGATCACAGAGGCATCTTCAGTATAAGAGAGTGTGGCAAATGTATTAAGAGGCTGAAAACCATAATCTGTTCTAATCTGGAGATTCTCTATCTTTTGAAGTTCATCTCTCTCTGCTCACTTTGATAGCGTACGGAGATAGGATAACGCTCCAATCCCTCTACCATCGTAGAGACTTTGGCACCACCTATGGCATACTGTACTTGTTCTAAAACTCTATTTTTATTTACCCCATAGCGACTGAGTGCCTCTTCATCAATTTTAATATCAAGATAATAGCCACTATTGGTCTTATCTGAAGAGACAGAGAGCGTTTTATCAAAGCCTTTGAGCTTCTGTTCAATCTCTAAAGCATATTTCGCTAAGAGCACATGATCATCGCCATAAAGCTTGACTCCAAGTGGGGTACGAATCCCTGTAAGTAGCATATCGATTCGTCCGCGTATCGGATATGTCCAAGAGTTTACAAGCCCTGGTATCTGTAAAGCTTTCTCCATCTCTTTCATCAACCGCTCATACGTTATCCCTTCACGCCACTGCTCTTGTGGCTTAAAAGTGATGATTGTCTCTATCATCGCTAAAGGTGCTGGATCAGTCGCGGTATCAGCACGTCCTGCTTTACCAAACACTGTCTCTACTTCAGGAAAACTTTTGATGATCTGATCTGTTTTTTGTGTTAACTCTTTGGCTAGATCTATCCCTATACCATAAGGTGTCACTGGCATATACATAAAGGTCTGTTCATTCATCATCGGCATAAACTCCCAGTTTTGCTTTTGATACAGCGGATAGAGTAAAAACAGAAGTCCCAATGCCATAACAATAACCAAATAGCGCACCTTCAAAGAGAGCTTTAAAATAGGCAAATAGAGAATCTGAAAAAAACGGTTGATAAAGTTCTTCTCCTCAGGGATAATAGCGCCTTTAATAAAAAAGATCATCAGTATCGGAACCAGTGTAATAGAGAGCACAGCACCTGTGATCATCGCAAAAGTTTTGGTAAAAGCAAGCGGTGAAAAGAGCCTACCCTCCTGCCCACTCAAAGCAAAGATAGGTAAGAACGAAACCACCACTAACATAAGTGCAAAAAAGATCGGTTTTGCCACCTGTTTGGAAGAGGCGATAATCACATCAACTCGATCACGTGCCGTAATAGAACCATGTGCAACAATATGTCGATGAATATGTTTATGCGCATTTTCAATCATCACAATCGCCGCATCCACCATCGCACCAATTGCAATAGCAATGCCTCCAAGTGACATAATATTTGAACCGATACCAAAAAGCTTCATCAATAAAAAGGTTAATGCCACTGTTATCGGTAAAATGATAATGATAATAAGGGAGGATCGCAGATGAAAAAGAAAGAGTGCAGAGATGATCATCACAATGATACTCTCCTCAGTCAGTGTACGCTTGAGCGTTGCAATTGCTTTATCGATCAAAGAGGTTCGATCATAAGTCTCTATGACTTCTACTCCCTCTATTTGAAGTGTTTGTAACTTTGCCTTGATATCTTTGATAACTTGATAAGGGTTTTCACCAAAACGTACCACTACAATACCACCAACAACCTCCCCCTCTCCATCAAGATCTGCCATTCCTCTTCTATTTGCAGGGACTTTCACTACCTCGGCAATGTCACTGATTTTTATAGGCAAACCCTGACGCTCTTTGACAGTAAGATTTTCAAGATCTACACTCCCCTCAAGATACCCACTAGCTTGTATAATCTTTTCAAATCCACCCTCTAAGATGATACGTCCACCCGTATCATTGTTACTCTGGCGGATCTTTTTGACCACCTCATCAATCCTAATGTCAAACTCCACTAATCTATCAGCATCGATACGAACTTCATAGTTTTTGACAAATCCACCGATAGAAGCCACTTCACTCACACCATCCACTCCCAAAAGTGCATATTTATAAGTATAGTCTTGAAGCGTTCGAAGCGCTTGCAAATTTTTTGTATCGGATTTCAGCACATATTGATATGCCCAACCCACACCTGTTGCATCAGGTCCTATAGTCACTTGTGCACCCTTGGGGAAAGTGGGAGTGAGTTGTGAGAGTTGCTCTAAGATTCTATTTCGAGACTCATAGAGATCTATGCCATCTTTAAAGATCACATAGATCAAAGCATTTTCAAAACTGCTCATCGCCCTTACAGTTTGGATATCAGGTAGAGACATGAGGTTTGAGATCAGTGGGTAACTGATCTGATCTTCGATAATCTTAGGAGACTGCCCCTGCCACTTTACCTGCACGATCACTTGAGGCGGTGAGATATCAGGCAATGCATCTAAAGAAGTTTTAGAAACCGCCCAGATCGAAGCTCCGATCAAAAGAAATGTGGTAAGCAATACTAAAAAAGCATTTTTGACACTGAGGTCTATGATTTTATCGATCATGGGCATATTTCCTTATTAATAATAAAATTATAATCTATGCGGTGTGCAGAGTATGTGTAGAGAAGCTTTTATGTTATACTTTTGCCAAAAAGAGTCTATTATGCAAGCACAGTTTAAAGAAGATTACCCAAAATTTAAAGCTAAGATCAACAGTTTTATCTCTGATACACAGTTTGAAACACGTGTCGAAACCTATATCACACTCTTTGATCAGATGGCATCTATCAGTCCTGATGATATACGTGAACTCCTTGAAAAAGTACCAATGTTTGCAGAGACTAGAAACCACTCTATGCAGTTGATGGAAAAGATCGTACAAATCCACCTTGATCTAAAAGAACTATTTGCATTGGAAGAAGAGGCTTTGGGGCTAAAATACAACTATGATTTAAAGAAAGTTGACCAAGAAGTAGCCGACAAACTCAAAGAGTCAGCCCAACTACTAAAAGAGTACGAACGAGTCAGCGAACATGGAAGAGAGTTAATAGAAGCATCCAGAAATCCATTTTTTGATCAGATGTAAATCTACATACTACCAATCATCATCGTCATCACTCTCATAAAGTGCATTGGTCACTGCATCGCTATCGAGCATAAAAAGTGCGTTGTCAACGACGCTATCTTCTTCATCAAGACCACTGATAATTTGATAAGTGTTAGAATTTACTCTTTTTGCGTTGATCTCTTGAGGTTCAAACTCTCCCTCTTTACCACTTGGGACAAAAACATAATGTCTATCCTCTTTTGTAAGTACCGCTGTTTTAGGAAG
Organism: Campylobacterota bacterium; assembly: GCA_022600175.1. Classification (GTDB taxonomy): domain Bacteria; phylum Campylobacterota; class Campylobacteria; order Campylobacterales; family QNZT01; genus SZUA-1433. The sequence continues at coordinate 5,704 of JAHZKW010000154.1, read as the reverse complement.
TACTAGCATCGACGTTGATCTTTTTTTCAATACTACTTTAGCAAAAAGATCGGGATAGTACGCTAACTTAGGGTTATCGATCACAATACGTACAGAGACACTCTGATCTTTAGGGTCAATCCGAGGATAGATAAAATCCACCACACCTTGAATAGGTAAAAACCCCTCTATTATGACCTCTGTCTGCATGCCTAGTGATACAAAAGAGATATCTTTTTGATACACTTTAGCAACTACCCAAAGCTTGGAAAAGTCAGCAATCTTAAGGATACTTTCTCCCTTTTTGATGAAACCTCCCTCTAAGATATTTTTTTCGATCACATAACCACTATAAGGAGATTTCAAATCAAAGTTATAGACAGGTTTTTGCTTCTTGACCAGTGCTTCAACCTCTAAAAGTTTTAACTTTAACTGTGCATTCTTTTTAGCACGCTTAGAGAGAGATTTTGAGATGAGATACTCTTGATGCAGTGCGGAGACCTCTTTTGCATATAGATTAAAGAGAGGATCACCTATAGTTACTTTGCTATAGAGTGTGTCGGTATAAAGTCTATTGACAAAGGCATCATATCGCAAAGTCACCTCTTTGATACGTGACTCATCTAATGCCGTCTTAGCATAAAATGTTTTTGATTCAGAAAAATCAACCTTTTTTACCGTGACACTACTATAGTTAAAAAGCTGTTTAACCTGTGTTGTTTGTGCATCTAACATAAGTGCAGTTAACATGATCCATACTATTTTCATCGGTAATACCTCATCTTTGCATAGGCTTTAAAATAACGCCCCAACTCTTGTAAAGCAGTGCTTTGAAGGAGTATAGTTTGATTTAAACTCTCCATAACATCAGAGAGGTCTGCTGTGGCTATGCGGTTTTTTGTCTCTATCAGTTTGGTGATCTTTTTCTGTTTTGGTACTAATCTCTTCGTATAGCTTTGATAGTTTTTTGCAGATGTTTTCATACGATGTTGGAGTATTGCAACCTCTTTTTCAAAACGTTGTTTCATCGCATCAAGACGTGCATTTGCCTCTAGTATCGCCAACTTTGCTTTACTCATCTCAACTTTTTCTATACCTCTTACAGGAAGGGGCATAGAAAATGAGAGATTAAGATAATCATCTCTAGCATCACGCTGATAATATCCTCCACTCACTTTAAGATTAGGAATCTTTTTAGCAACCGCAAGATCACTTCGCTTTTGCAGTTGTTTGATCTCTTGTGCTAAAAGTTTAATTCTTGGATGTGCACTGATTTGTACATCAAACGATGTCGGAAAATGCAATGACGCTTCAATATCTTCAACGGGTACGATCGTCAGTTTTTCGATATCTGCTTTGATACGCATTTGTTGATAGGCTAAATCTTCTAAACGATTTTCAAGGGTTAAAAGTTTTAAGTCTACCATCAACCGTCTCTCTTCTGGCACCTGATAGGCGCTAAAAAGCTTCTTTATCTTTATAAGATTGTACCTGTTTTTGCCTATCAACTTCACCTGTTCTTGATTGATCACATGTTCAAAAGCGAATCTTGTGATCTGTGATGCGATCACTGCTTTTTGATCTTCAATTCTAAGCTTTGCTAGCAATGCTTGATCTTCTGATATCGCTTTGGCTATCTGCTTTTTACCACGAAGTGGTACCACTTGAGAGAGGGAGATAAACTGTGTTTGCATAGGTTCAAGCGAACGATCTGAGATATCATCTAACTGAAGATCAGTCAACCCTGCGGATAGTACAGGATTATCCCAACTGTCACTATTTTTTACTGATTCATCACTTATCTCTACCCTTGTCTGCATCGCTTTGAGTGTATAACTATGTGTATATGCTTTTTGGATCAGCGCATCAATATCTTCAGCCAATCCAAAAGAGAGTAAAAAACAGAGCAGTAGCGATATCTTTTGCATCTTTACATCCTATAGGTTTACACTGCCACGTACTTTATGTACTTTTTCATCAGCCGTTTTAAACTTCAGGTGATACTGCCATGTTCCGCCCATACTAAAGTTAACCACTCCTTTGTAAGCGTCTGTATCAAGTTTTAACTTCTCTTTATACTCCATGTATGGCATACCTGGCATCTCTGGCATAAAAAACTTTATCTTAACTTTAGCATCTGTGATAGTTTTACCAGATGCATCAAGTGCGATCTTTATATCATTATTGCCTACGGTGAGCGGTTTCTCTGAAGTAAGATTAATCGTATATCCATCAGTTGTATGTGTATCAGAGAGTAGTTTGCTAAAAGTGGCTTTGCTCTCATTCATAGAAGCGCCACATTTCCCTGCTCCACATTTCATTCCCTCAGCTTGTAGCATTGAAAGAGAGAGCATTGAAACTAAAATCAGTGTTGATAATTTTCTCATATTTTTTCCTTATCTGGGTTTTATATGAGAAAATTATAATATAGCTGGTGTGCAGAGTGTGTGTAGAACTATACCTTATAAGTTTCCTGCGGCAGCTACTGCCTTACCTGCATTAATCTTACCGTAGGCTCTTTTTTCATCAAAACCATTGTTATAGACTGCATTTGCACCTCCAACTTTATCTGCTGTGGTAGTGAGTATTTCTTTGACTTGAGCAGGGGTAATATTTGGATTGACAGCATACATGAGTGCGACAACACCTGCTGCAACTGGTGTAGCAAAACTAGTCCCATCTGTAAAGGTATAGTTATTGTTCACTAAAGATTGCTGATTTGAAGCACCTTGCGCTCCTGTATCATCTATACCAATAAGACCGATTGAGAGTTGTGTATCGCCTCCTGGTGCTATAAGTTCGATATTTTGCCCATAGTTAGAGTAGCTTGTCACATCATTATTTTCACCACTAGCTCCCACACCAATGACCCACTGTACCTCAGACTCATCATTGACATTTGGTGTATCTAAACTTTTACCATCATTACCAGAAGCAAACAATACAGTAATATTTGCATCATAAAGAGATTTTAGTTGATCTTCTACCGCTTGAGATACATTGTCCGTCCCCCAACTACAACTAATCACTTTTGCACCTTGGTTTTTGGCATACTCAAATGCTCTTATGACATTAACATCAGAACTAATCTCTTGTTTGATACCTATGAGCTTTGCTTCAGGAGCGACACCTACGATACCTTTACCATTGAGAGGAGAGACGATAAATCCTGCACATGTATTACCATGAGAGCTTTCAACACCATCATAACTTACATCGCTTGTTTGGGTATCAGCATTGTACACTACAGCGATGTTTGCTTTGAGGTCTTCATGATTGACATCAAAACTATCATCGATTACAGCTACTTTGATACCACTGCCTTTAGTACTGTTCCATGCTGCTGTGATATTGATATCTGCTTTTGCATCGATTGTATACCCTTGAGTATTTAGTACATGTGCCTTGTTTAGATGCCAAGCATACTTATAATAAGGTTCATTTTGCAGTGTTATGGGTGTAGTTGTATTAATCTCTGGGTTTGTTTGATTTGTATCAGGTGTATCATCTATATTATCCGTTTCATCTGATGGAGTTGTATTGATCGTTTCATGAGCCTCTTCTGGAGACGAGGAACTTCCACAACCACTATAGAGAAACAGCGTCAAGACACAGGTAACTGAAAGTAATATTTTTGACTTCATCATTATCTCTTTATCTTCTCTTTTAAAAAGTTTGGTTGCGCAAACTTGATCTCACTATCTTCATGCAGCTTTTGTGCTACTTTAAAGACATCTTCACCACGCTCCAAGCGCACCAAAAAAAGTGTACTTGATAGCTGTGAGACCTGTTTAAAACCTTTTTTATGTAATGTCTCTACACATGATTTCGCTGATTCACATTTTACGATTACGTCGTTGGTAACCCCTACTTTGTGTCCTTTTTCAGTGATATAATAACTCACATTTTGATCATTTACCGCTCTTGTTTGTGAGGTTTTAGTCACTTCTACTTTCTCTCCACGATCATAGTAAAAATCACTTGCACATGCAGTTAAAACAAATCCAAACAACGCTAAAAATAGGGATCTCTTCATCAATATACTCCTTTTATACATTTTATACATTTTATTCTCTCAATTGACTTAATCTTTTCAATAAATACTCTAACTCTAATCTCTTTTCTACTTTTTCACTCACCTTTTCTTCAATAAAATCAACAACTTGCTGATGCAATTTTACCTTATTAAGTTTATTGATATTGGTAATGCCTCCTGGATTTAATACATTAACCTCTAAAATCTTATCTCCAATCATATCAAGACCTACGAAATAAAGCCCATCAGATATAAGCTTTGTACCTACTTTTTTACAAATCCTTTTTTGGCTCTCTGTCAAAGTATATTTATGTGCCGATCCACCTGCTTAGATATTAGCCCTTAATTCTCCTTCCGCAGGGTTTCTATGATAGGCTCCAATAAATTTTCCTCTGACATCACCTTGATCTGCACCCTCTATATACTCTTGTAAAATAACATAATTATCTCCTGCCTCATCGATATAAAAATCAAGAAGCGAGTTTATATTGGCTTTAGCATTTTTCTCTAAAACAATGACACCTCTCCCACCTGAACCATCAAGCGGTTTTAAAATCATCTTCTCAGCATCAGATTCATCAATAATTCGGTTGACATATTTTTTACTACCGGTGACATGTGTAATAGGTAAAAAATCATTATGAGGATCATGAAACGATGTCGTATAAAGTTTATTGTTTGCTTTTCTTATCCCATCAACATCATTGATGATCACCACTTCATCTTTAATTGCATCTAAAAAATTTAAAACTATAGGATTAATCGGAGGATCTTTGCGAAGCATCAAACAATCAAATGCATGAAGTGCTACCATCTTTTTTTCAAAAGTGACTTTTCGATGAAAAGTTGTCATATTTTCTGGTACTTTATCCATTTTATTGATCGTTTCAACAATACCATGCACAATATTGTTTCTAACTGTTAAATTATTAGTATAGAGAATAGAAACAGTATGTCCCCTTTTGACACACTCTTTTACTATGGTTAAAGTAGAGTTTTTAAGTGGGTCCATATTTTGCCAATTGGCAATAATAAAACCTATACGCACTTTTTTTCCTTAGAATCATTTTAAACTAAATTATAGCCTAAAATCACATCAAAAATGACTACTGTTTATCAAAATTTTAACTGAAAAACTGTCCCTTTTCCCTTTTCAGATTCCATCTCAATTTCTATATCATAGAACTGGCATATTTTATAAACGATATTTAGCCCCAGACCAAATCCACCACTCTCATTGGTAGCTCGATAAAAGCGTTTATAAATCTCTTTTTGATATTTTTGATCAATGCCGATACCGCTATCTTTAATCATTAAAGTATCCATTGTTGTACTCACCTCGATCTTACCACCAATACGATTATACTTGATCGCATTTGAGAGTAAGTTATTCAACAGACGAATAAGACTCTCTTCATCAATCATCACGTAAATATCGGCATCATACTGCTCTACGAGAGTAATTTTCTTTTTTTCTGCCAATGGTGTCAAGTGTACAATTTGCGATTTTAACGTTTCATTGAGCAACATTTTTTTAGCAGTTCGTTTATCTGATTCACTATTTTTTAACAAAAGATAGGTGAGATCTTTATAGATATCAGAGATGCGTTTTGCGCTGATTTCTATACGCTCAAAACTTTTTTCATCCATCTCTTTAAGGGGTTTAACACTCATAAGTAGTGCAGAGAT
>JAHZKW010000153.1 GCA_022600175.1 Campylobacterota bacterium | reverse complement strand
TTAAAAAAAATTATCTTTTGACCGATATTGTAGTAACAAAAACTTTTAGTTAGATAAAGGAAAGAAATGCTCAAGCTTCTCACAATTAAACAAATTATGGTTTCGGCAAATATTATTGTCTTTATGGCATTCACTTGGGTCGGTGTCTCAACATATTACTCTACACAGGATATTGATGAGGCATATCACAAAGCAGCTAATATTGCAGAAGAAGAACAAATATTAAATCGAATGATGATAGGGGGGCTTCTGTTCAATAGTTCATCTGGTGTTGTTTACCAAAACCCAAACAGCACAAAAGCAAAAAAGACAATGCAAAAAGGTATTGATATCACAACTGAACATTATGCAGACCTAAAAAACCTCGATCTTACTGCGTATAAAACAATCAAGTCCGATTTTGATGCTTTTACCTCTTATGGCAAAATGCTCTCGTCAAAAGTTAATAGTGGTGATCCATTGACAAAAGCTGAAGCATCAAAGAAACTTCAACTATGGAGAAATCTAAAAATGCAGATTGAAGTAAGACTTGAAAAAGTCACAGAAAAGACACATAATGCACACTTAGAATATGAGGCACTTTTAAATTCATCACAAAATAAACTTATTCTTGAAACACTACTTTTCTTTGCAGTAATCAATACACTACTATTTATCTCTAGCAGAAGTATTCTTGGGGCTATTGACAAAATCAATGAACAAGTCAAAAATATTCTTGATACCAACTCTCTTACAAGTAGAATCAATGACACAGGTAAACATGAACTTGCAAAAACTGCAAATACAATTGATCACATTTTAGAACGTGCACATCAAGCCAATCTTGAAGCAAAAAAACAAACTGATATTGCACAAGAAAATGTTAATGATGCACAAAGAGAGCTAACAAGAAATAATGCAACCGTCACACTTATCAATGAGATGGCGCAAGGCACTTCTGAAAACCTCTCTGCGGTACAAAGTGATATGCATGAAAATGTTGAAACCCTTAAAGAAGTAGATCAACTAGGGGATAAAACAACAGAGAATATCAATATTATGCATACCAGTACACATGAGATCATCAGTGCTGTTGATAATGTCTCTATTGTTCTGACAGAGTCATATGAACACACCCAAGATCTAACGCAAAGTGTAGAAGAGATCAACAATGTCATCGCACTGATTAAAGATATTTCTGATCAAACAAATCTCCTTGCACTCAATGCAGCGATTGAAGCTGCACGGGCAGGAGAACATGGACGTGGTTTTGCTGTTGTTGCTGATGAAGTGAGAAAACTAGCTGAACGTACACAAAAGGCAACAAGTGAAGTTGAGATGAATATCAACCTTCTCAAACAAAACAGTACCACTATGCTTGATAACAATGAAAAAGCCAAAAATGCAGCTACCTCATCTATTACTATTTTAGAGGACTTCCAAAATAATTTTAACAGCCTCACTGAGAATATTGATAGTATGAAAAAGCAGACAGCCTCTGTTTCACTTGCAACAAACATGAGCTTGGCTAAGGTAGATCATGTACTCTTTAAAAATGATGGCTATAGAGGTATTATTAATCAAGATGATAGCGCATCTACTGTTTCTCACACAGCATGTCGATTTGGGAAATGGATCAATGCAGATGGAAAACAGTTGTTAGCTCATAGAGAAGGATTTAGCAGTATCAAAGCACCACATGCCAAAGTACATGACGCTGTCAATCAAGCACTGACATTTGTTAAAGAGAAAAAGGTCGATGAAAACTATGATAAGATCATCTCACTATTTAAAGAGGCTGAAACTGCAAGTCACGAACTTTTTGATGTCTTAGATAGACTCCAACATACCACAAAAGTATCTCCAGAGAACTACTCCTGGAAGAACCAAGCAAATTCAAAACAGCTAGAAAAAGCCTAATATACGTTATACAGTGTCAGATAAACTGACACTGTAAACATGATTAAAACTTATATTTTGCAATAAATCTTGTATGATTTTGTGAAAAATCTTTTACATTTCCACCGACAACTAAACCATCACGTTCACTCGTTCTTTGTGCATTAAAAAGCTTCAAGATCAAATTCTTTTTTGGTTTACACACAATTGCCAAATCTGTCTCTTTAGCATCAGTTTGTGCATTAGCCCATGAAGATTGTCCATAATCAGCATGTGAAGCAACAAGTGTTAAATTTTTTGGAAGCCCATTATAAAACTGAGGTACTTTGTATTTAAAAGTTACTTTATACGCTGAAACATCCGCTCTATAAGCATTTCTTGAAAAGATAGAGCTTGTATATGCTGGATCACCACCCCAAGGGTTTACAAAAGCATCATCTCCACTTTTATTATATGCTAAAATTAACTTTGCACCTTTATATCCAACACCAGCCTTAACACCAAAAAGCGTAGGACTTGCACTACTATTTTTCATATCTTCATAAAGTACTTGTGCACCAAAAGAGGCACCCATACCTGGCATAATCTTATATTTTGTATTCACATCAGCATAAAAAATATTTGCAATATCATGTGCATAATAATCCCAGGCTTGGATAGTAACGTTTTTTAGTGACTTATTCACAATACCCACAGTAGTAATACCTGATGTTGTATCAGAGAGTCCTGCTAAAGTACCAAAATTTTCAAACTCACCTCTGGTCGTTTTTGCAAACTTCGAAGCACCTGCAGTGGTTGTACCTTCACCAATAAGACTAAAATCTGCTAAACTTCTTGCACCATATGCCATCTTGGAGAGATGTGCTCCAATAAGTGTTGTTTTCGGTAAAATTGCTTTTGAAGAGAGCACTAAACCTTCATAAAGATTGGGTGCTGTAGAGTATGCATTTTTTGTCATTGGTGTATCAAGTTTAAAATGACCCGCTAATACATTGAGCTCTTTAGAGGCATACTTCACATAAACTTCACCAAAATTCACTTCAGTATCAGTGAGATCATTTGGAGCATCCCCCATAAAAATACCACCAGCGATTTTATCATCCTCGTCAGTAAGTCCAGTATCTCCAACAACATATCCTGAAATTTTGAAACTTAATCCATTATAAACAGGTGAAACATATCCTAGATTTAAATAGTATGCACTACCAGTATTAGGATCAAAACCGTTATCTTTCCCATCCATAATATGCATCCATGTTGCTGCACCAACAATTTTACCCATATCTTTAGTATCTGCTGCAGTGACTGTAGAAGCTACTAAAAGAGAGCTAAGTAATAAACTTAATTTTTTCATCTTGACTCCTTATAAAATAAAAAGTTAAGTATATTTAAATTTTAGTTAAAACATAGATGGATACTAACGTACCATTTAGCAATTTCAAGGGTTGAGAAGCTCTGTTCTCTCTGTTGTGCGGGCAGTGAACTCAATCGCATTTTACTACTGACTATACCACTCACAATATAAAGAAAGAGGGTAATACCTATCGCAATCATCCAATTATAGGTTAACCCAGTATAAATACCAACAACCAAAGGAAGCAGTATTAATATAAAAAATATCCCATATACATAAATATGACATTTGACTCCCGTAATCACAGGAGTCATCTTACCAGGTTCTTGATCTTGGTGAAATTGCATTATTTGAGATTCGTAAAATTCAACGGCACATCAAGATCCATCTCTTTTACTGCCTTAATACAAGTTTGAAGATCATCGATAGACTTTCCAGTTACTCTCACCTCTTCACCACGAATCTGTGCTTGTACCTTTAATTTTTTATCTTTAATTCCCTTGACAATTTTTTTTGCATCATCTTTACTAATCACGTCAGTAATAGCCAAAACTAACTTCGTATTACCACCACCCACTTGATCTCGACTATGCTCTTTAATCGCTTTAGAAGAGATACCACGCTTAATGGCCTTAGCAATCACCATATCCATCATCGCTTCCGCTTTAGAGTCACTAGAGCTTACCAGTGAGATACTTTTACCTTGTTCGTTATAATCAATCTCCGCTTTAATACCTTTAAAATCATAACGTGAAGCAACCTCTTTTTTTGCTTGTTCAATTGCATTTTTCATCTCTTGATTATCAAGTTCCGCTGTAATATCAAAACTATGTTCTTTTGCCATTTAATGACTCCTTTTTCTCATGTATAATATATTGATACCTAAAAACTAGGATTAAATCCAAAATCATCACTGCCAAACCCTCCACCACTTGTAAAGCTTGGATCACTGTAACCATTTTGAATACTTTTGGTTCTTAACATCATGATATCATTTTTAGGATCAATACCCTGTGGACAGGCGATTGTACACTCTCCACATAGAGTACAATCCCAGACACCTTTATCTTGTACAACATCAATTTTTTCTTTTTCATCTTCACATCTTGCATCACTCACATAACGATAATTTCGTGTCAATGCAAAAGGACCTAAAAATGAACTCTCCACTTCAAGCACAGGACATGAACTAAAGCAACTTGAACACAAAATACAGTCACTTTGTAACTCAATACGCTTCTCTTCATCAATGGACATATCCCCTTTTTGTGAGATACCTGCTTGCCAACCTACTACACGATTTAAAGTCTCTTGTGCTTTTTGATGATCTACCACAAGATCTTTTAACACTTGCATATAACGCAAAGGTTCTATAAGATCACCCTCTTGTAGCTTATATCCACAAGCTAACTGCTCTTTGCCATTGACACGAACCGAACAACTTCCACACACTTCACTTTTACAGCCACTACTAAAAGTCAATGTCGGATCTACTTTGGTCTTTACATAAGTCAAAGCTTCTAATAACGTACAGGCTTCAAGTGGTACTTCATAATCAATCACCACCATATTTGGTTCTCGGTGATGACAAAATCTTTGAATTTTAAACTTCATGATGTCACCCTTTTAAAATCTGCACAGAGTGTCCCATCTTCTTTCCAGGAGATACTCTCTTTTTTATAACTTTTATGTGGCTGTGGATAATCGATTCGATAATGCGCACCCCTACTCTCTATACGTTGTGTTGCATTCACAAGCAACACTTCACCAAGCTCTAAAATATTACCAAATTTGATAAACTCTACTAAATTTGTATTATAAGTTGTGCTTCTATCGCCTAATCCCATAAAAGGAAACTCCCTTTGCATCTGGCGAAGGGCTGAAAGCACAGCTTTAAGCGTGATATCCTCTCTCACAATCCCTGCATTTCGATAACAAATTTTACCTAAGAACTCTCTTTTTTCATAAAAGTCAATCTGATTAGTAAAGTTATAGACGCCTCGAATAAATCGTTTATCACTATCAAACTGCTTTTCACTAGGCTCGACATAATCGCTTGAAGTTGAGAGTATTGCTGCATTGTGTCCTGCCATCTTACCAAATGAGATAATTTCCAAAAGCGAGTTACCTCCTAAGCGATTGGCACCATGTACTCGTGAACTTGCACACTCACCAACGGCAAACATATGTTCTATACTACTCATCATCTCTGAATCTACTTGAATTCCACCCATACTATAGTGTGCTACAGGGGCAATGGGGATCATCTCTGAGACAGGATCTACACCAGCATAAGTAATCGCTAACTTTCGCTCTTGTGGTATCTGTTCATTAATAAATGTTTCACCAAGGTGTCGAATGTCTAAAAAGACCTCATTCCCCTCTTCAATCTGTGCATAAATCGCACGACTTACTGCATCACGAGCTTTCAACTCATCTACAAAACGTTCCCCTTTTTGGTTGACCAATTTACCTCCAGCACCTCTCGCACTCTCTGAGATCAAAATACCTGATTTTTTTAAACCTGTAGGATGAAACTGTACAAACTCCATATTGCTAAGTTTTGCTCCTGCACGAAGGGCTGCTGCAATACCATCTCCTGTAGATTGATTGGTATTAGTCGTAAACCCGTAATAGAGTGCACTATACCCACCTGTAGCAACAATCACAGTTTTTGCTTGATAAAGTTCTACATTGGTACTACGAATATCAAGACAAGTTACACCTTTTACAACGTTTTCTTCAACAACAAAATTGAGTAAAAATTTTTCATTTAAGAAAGTGATATCTTCTTTTAAACATTGATCAAAAAGTGTATGTAAGACCTTTAATCCTGTAAAATCTTGCGCATAACAAGCACGCATACTAGAAGCTCCACCTAATCGTCGTTGTGCAATCTTTCCCTCTTGGGTACGACTATAAGGCATCCCTATAGATTCAAGCCACCTCACTGATTTTGGTGCATCTTCACATAACTTTGTAATCATTTTTTTAGATCCTAGCTCACCTGAAGCCTTTAATGTATCTTCAATATGCAAGGCTGTAGAATCCTCTTCAACATTTCCCAAAGCGGCATTGATTCCACCTTGTGCCATAGAAGTTTGTGAACGTGTAGGATAACTCTCACACAATACAGCCACTTTAGCACCCTCTTGATGCGCTGATAAAGCAGCACTAAGACCAGCTCCTCCAGCACCTACGATTAAAACATCATACATAATATTATTCCCCAATATTCCCTATAAAAGTTGGTTTTATTTTAGCATAAACTAAACAAAAAATTTCAAATGACGATTTAATTCTAACTATATGACTACATTACTAAAAGGAAAAGTATGCTCTCTAAACTTACTATTCGTGCAAAATTACTGATTGTTTCTGTATCTATCGGACTCTTTGTCACATTTAGTCTCTTCTCAACAATCATGTCAACAACAAAAGGATATGATGAAATCAATAAACTTGAAACTTTTGTAAACCTCTCCTCAACTATCTCTTTACTTGTCCATGAAACACAAAAAGAGAGAGGGGCAAGTGCTGGATATCTTGGATCTAAAGGGACAAAGTTTGTACAAAAACTTCCCAAGCAACGCTTACTAACAGATAAAAAATTAAGCCACTATAAAACATTTATACAAAATCTTGATGAGGCACTGTTAACATCTGAACTAAAAAAACAGATTGTAAATTTAGACTCCTATTTAGAAAAAATTACAGCCATAAGAGCACGTGTAGATACATTACAAATACCATTAAAAGAGACACTGGGTTATTATACAAGTATGAACAAAGCGATGTTAGATATCGTACCTTCAACTGCTAAAATCAGTCCTAATCAAGAACTGGCAAACCTTTTAGGCTCATATGCAAACTTTTTAAAATCAAAAGAACGTGCAGGGATAGAGAGAGCTGTCCTTTCAAACACTTTTGCTGCAGGGGGATTTGGTACAGGTATGCTTCGTAAAGAGATCTCACTGGTTGCTGAACAAGATCGATACTTAGATGCTTTTTTAGCAACTGCGTCTTCAGACATTAAATCATTTTATACAAAACACTATACAGGTACGGCCATTGATGAAGTACTAAAGATGCGTGCCAAAGCATTAGAACAAAATGACTTCACTGTTGATCCACTCTATTGGTTTGATACAATCACTAAAAAAATCAACATTTTAAAGAAGATTGATGACCACATTGCACAAAGTGCTCTAGAAAAAACCACTATTTTAAAAGATGATATCACCAATAAAACAATTGTCGGTGTGTTTCAAGATGGATTGATCCTTGTCATACTTAACCTCTTTTTATTTTTTACTTCAAGAAACATTATCACCAATGTCAACCACATCAAAAAACAACTCAACCATGTAGCAGAAAATATGGATATCTCAAAAAAGATTACTACCAAAGGAGAAGATGAACTAAGTGAAATCATTAAATCAATCAATAAATTGATGATAGGTTTTAAAACAACATTGGATAATACAAAACAGAACTCTGAACAAACAATGCATGAGGGGTATAAGCTTGAAGATACAGCACAAAATCTTTCTAAAAACATCTCAAAAGCAGAAACACTCTTTGGCAATGTAAATACCTTGATTCAAGATGTCGGTGATAATATCAATATTACTGAAGAGCAAGTCGTATCAACCAAAAAAGATCTTGAAAATACACAAGAGACATTAGACCAATTTGTGCTTGATCTTCAAGGTGCCGTTGAAATGATTAACATTGGAAATGAGAGACAAGATGGACTGACACATCAAATCAGTGACCTCAACTCACAAGCAGCACAAATCAAAGAGATCATCTCAATCATTGGCGATATCGCTGACCAGACAAATTTACTCGCACTCAATGCCGCAATTGAGGCTGCACGTGCGGGTGAACATGGGCGTGGTTTTGCTGTAGTCGCGGATGAAGTAAGACAACTTGCTGAGCGCACACAAAAATCACTCGCTGAAATTAACCTCAACGTCAATATCATTACACAAAGTATTGATCGTATTAGCCAAGAAGTAAGTGATACGTCAGATGAATTTATGCAAATCTCTTCCAATGCAGATAGATTGATCATCAATGCAAATACAACAAAAGAGAAATTAGGTCAAAGTGTAGAAATATCTTCAATCTCCGTTGATAAAACAACCTATATTGCACATAAAACACAAGAATTAATTACTAGTATGGATAAACTAGTCGAGATTACAGCAGACAACAAAGTCTCTGGGGAAGATGTCAATAGAGTTTCTCAACGACTCGCACAAAAATCAGATACACTCAACAAAACTTTAGAACAGTTCAATACTTGATAGGGAACCAAATCCCTATCTGATTTCAGTTACCTTACCATTTGTAATATACACTGTTACCCTATCACCTGTCTGATATCGCACTGGATTGTTAGAATCAATAGGTAAGATTGTCGTAATACGTTTACCACTATCAAACTCAATGGTAAGTCTCTGTCCTTCACGCACATCAGCATCAGCACCCAACATACTACCTAACACAGCACCACCCATTGTCAATAGACTCTGTCCAGATCCACTACCAAACTGATGCCCAACCACACCACCAGCAACTAAACCACCCATAGTGGTCCATTTACCATCACCCTTAACTTGTACTGCTTCAGCCATCTGTACCACACCACTATAAGACTCACTGATTGTACCTGCGCGACTTTGTGGTAGTGCTTTATTTGCACAACCTACCATTAAAAATGATAATCCTAAAACTAAAAATAGACTCGTTATAACTTTTTGCATCATTTACCTCCTAAATAGGTTTCAATATTTTCACAAATACCTTTAACAAGCTTCACTCTTGACTCTACACTCGCCCAAGCAATATGCGGAGTAATAAAAAGTGCCTCTTTACGTACTACATTACGAAATGGACTGTCTTGCGTCATTGGCTCTTTTTCCAAGACATCAAGCCCTACAAAGATTTCACTCTTATCAATAAAAATAGCAAGCTCTTTCTCATTTATTATACCACCTCTACCCAGATTTAGCAATACAGTATGTTTTTTCAGTAGTGTTAAATTATCTTCATTTAATAGATTATGTGTTTGATCATTTAATGGTGCGTGAATCGAAATAATATCTGAACTCTTCAACAGATCCTCCAAACTTGCTCTTTGATACTCACTATCTCGGTTACGTCCACTTGTCGAATAGTACTGTACCTGTGCACCAAAAGCCTCTGCTACTTTTGCAACCCCTTTACCAATTTCACCAAGTCCTATAATTCCCCAAGTCTTACCAGAAATATCCACATAAGGGTTTTCAATATTCGTAAAGATCGAACTCTCTACCCAACCATCCCCTTTAGTAAAATCATCTAAATATCGTAATTTACCAATGAGGTAAAGCGCAAGTGAAAAAGTGGTCTGTACTACTGACGGAGTAGAGTACCCCGCCACATTTTTCACAACAATACCCTTTTGTTTGGCATACTCTAAATCGATATTATTCATACCCGTAGCAGCAACACATATAAGCTTGATATTTGATTTATCCATTATTTTGCGGTCAATCACAACTTTATTAGTAACAACAATATCTGCATCATTGATACGTTCAAGTGTCTCTTCTTTAGTGGTGTTCCCATACATCACAACTTCACCGAATCTATCAAAACAACCCAAATCGATATCATCACCTAATGTTTTTTTATCTAAAATAACTATCTTCATCTCACCTTATCCTCTATTTTTTTGTATAATACCAAATAAAACTATGGAGCTATCTTGAAAAATACACCTCTATTTATAATCATCGCACTTTTACTTACCTCTTGCTCACTCTCTAGCCAAGAGGCAAAAGAGCTTCCTTTTCATCATGACTTCTCCACACCAAAAGGTTGGTCACTCGGTGCAGGTGCAAAGTATGACGCTACACAAAAAGCAATCAAATTTTCACAATCTGGGAACTCATGGGTTACCACTGATCGCTTAGTTTCTGAGTTTACACTGCCTATCCAAGCTAACAGAACCTATACCCTCTCATTTAAATCAAAAACAGATACTTGGCCACCACCATCCCTAGAAGTTTACGGTGCATACTATGGACAAAATGGAGAGATTGCCAACTCACTTGGCACAATGACAGCAAACTCACAAACAAATACTTGGGAAGAGAGTACCGTCTATATTGATGTACCGAATAACCAAGCCATCACAGCTTTTAAAATCAAAATTTTAAATCTCCCCAAAAGAGGCAAAGATGGCAATATCTGGATTGATGATATCTCTTTTAAAGAGGGGTTTCATACCTCAAAAAATCAACCAGCCAAAAAAAGTTTTAACGGATCTATCACAAAAATAGATACATTAGGAAATATAGAAATTTTAAAAAATGGAAAGTTTGAGCCCTTTTTTCCACTAGGAATCTATACAGATCACAAAAGAGTCGATTGGAGTATTTACCAAAAACAGGGATTTAACATCGCAATGTGGGCAGATGGTGCAGGGGCTATTAAAAAAGCCAAAGAGGTAGGACTCTACTCCTCTATGCAGATTGTACAATATATCATGCCCTCTGATCCTGACTGGATTCCACAAGAAGAACATAGAAAACTTGTACATCTTGACAAAAGACTCAAAGAGATCAAAAACCAAGGTTTAGAAAAGAATCTACTCTTTTACTATATAGACAATGAGTTTTACCACATCAAAGAAGCCTATACAAAAATCACAGATAGAGTAAT
Organism: Campylobacterota bacterium; assembly: GCA_022600175.1. GTDB lineage: Bacteria > Campylobacterota > Campylobacteria > Campylobacterales > QNZT01 > SZUA-1433. The sequence continues at coordinate 4,517 of JAHZKW010000153.1, read as the reverse complement.
CGCTCAAGATTTTGATCAAAATGGACAAAGGATGCATCCCATCTATATGCTAAGTGGAACCTATGGACTGGCAAGAAAATATAATAAACGTGTAGACTTTACAGGAACTTATGCAGCAGAAGATCATCATGAGAGTGACCGGACCAATGCTTTTGTGACACTGAACGAAACGGAAAACCAAACACAACCAGCAATCATTGCACAACTCAATCGTGGGGTAAACAATAACTTCCGTCCTATACTTTTTGGTGCAATTGCTAAAGGAGCAAGAGGTGCTGCTTACTGGAGAGATGGCGGTAGTGTCGGAGATATCGCAAAACGTGCATGGTGGAGTGATCTACCAAAAATATCTCAAGAAATTAAACAGATGATGCCACTTATCCGAGCAGATCATAAAACACAATGGCATGCACAAAGTGATCATGATAAAATTATTGCAGGCACACGTACTGTAGATAATACCTGTTATATGATTTTGGCAAACCCAACACGAAAAGAGATCAAAACCACCTTCAAACTCCAGAATATGCCTTATGAAACAAAATCCGTAATAGACTACTTTACAAAAGTTAATATTGTAAAAGTTGTCTCGAACACCATCACGATAATACTTCCACCACAAAGCTCAAAGGTGATCACATTAGTAAAATAGACAAACATGCCAATTACCAAAAACTCACACTTAAAGAGAAGTTATTTTTAGAAGAAAAAATAGAACAGTATCGTTTTTCATATCAAGAGGTTAAACAACTGATAGAGATTGCCGTAGACCTCTCGATGTGGAATGAAAAAAACCTCATCGATGTATGGGATGATAATATCAGTGCAAAATATCAGGGGAAAAAACGAAAAGCTCTCATGATAGAGTCTATTAAAGTACATTATCAAACACTTAAAGACAATCCTAACAACTATCAAAACTTTCATCAGCCCAAAACCAAAGCCCCTAAAATCAAACTCATCTCTAAAGAGAAAGAGAACCTCGGATTTGGAATGTGTCCCGTGGCATCCCCTAAAACAAGATGTTGTAATCTACTCACTCTTGATGCTGTAGAGAGCTGTGGATTTGACTGTAGTTACTGCTCTATCCAATCTTTCTACAATGAGGGAAAAATCACATTTGATACCACACTCAAAGAGAAACTCGACAATATCGTACTTGATCCAGATGAGTTCTACCATATCGGTACAGGACAATCTTCTGATTCACTCATGTGGGGAAATCGATTTGATGTTTTGGACCATCTTGTAAACTTTGCACGTAAACACCCTAATGTCATGTTGGAGTTCAAAACAAAATCAGATAATATCTCTTACTTTTTAGAAAAAGACGATCTACCCAAAAACCTCCTTTTTACCTGGTCTCTAAACCCCCAAATCGTTATCGACCATGAAGAACATTTGACTGCTTCACTCGATGAAAGGCTTATGGCTGCTCAAAAGATGCAAGATCATGGACATCTTGTGGGGTTTCACTTTCACCCTATGATCTATATCGATAATTGGCAAACTGAGTATGGAAAAGTGTTTGAAAAACTTTTAGCACTTTTTGATCCTAAAAAAGTAGCACTTGTATCCTTGGGAACACTTACTTTTATCAAACCAGTCATGAAACAGATCCGTGCAAGAGCGTTTAAGACAAAGATCTTACAGATACCCCTTGTAGAAGCAAGCGGTAAACTCTCCTATCCACTAGAAACTAAAAAAGCAATGTTCAAATTTGCATATGATGCTCTCTTACCTTGGCATAAAGAGGTTTATTTTTATATGTGTATGGAAGATCAATCCTTATGGAAAAAAGTCTTTGGATATGAATACCCAACCAATGAGAGTTTTGAGATGGATATGAAGTTTAATTATATGAAAAAGATATTGAGAAGATAGTATTCACTGAACTTCATTTTTGTACGATATAGAGATATGATCGTCAAAAAGGGATAAAAGTGAATCAAAAAAATATTTTACATCTTATCACATGTTTACCACTTGGAGGTGCTGAAAAAGTACTACTTGACCTCTGTACCAATCTTGATAAAAATACTATAAAAAGCCATGTTATAGCACTCAACGATGAAAATGATTATGATGCAGAGTTTAAAGCTATTGGAATCAACGTTGTTAATCTAAACATGACAAAAAGTCCAAAAAGCTTTTATGACACTGCAAAACAAATAAATAACTATATCAAAACGCATCACATAGATATTGTACATATGCATATGTTTCATCCGCTTGTTTTTGTCCCTTTTATCAAACTGGCAGATCCAAAAATCAAAGTTGTTTTTACTTCACACAATGTCAATATTGGCTCAAAGTTACGTGAGATAGTCACTTATCTGTTTAAACCATTTAGAGATACTGATGTGGTTTTTTCAAAAGATATGATCAACTCAATGTATGTAAAAGATACAGTAGTGATCCCAAATGGTATTGATACTTCAGGGTTTCAAAAGAATGTAGTTAAAAATGAGAAATTTACATTTATCTCTGTGGGTGTTTTAAGAGAACAAAAAAACCAACTTTTCTTACCCTCATGTGCAAGATATATCAAAGATAAAGGGTTCACTGATTTTGAGATACAAATCGTAGGTGGTCCTGATGCCAGTGGGGATATGCGCCCTGAAATAGAGAATGAAATCAAAAAACATGATGTCGCAAATGAGATCAATATGCTTGGTGCAAGACGTGATATACCTAACCTTCTTAAAAAAGCACACTGTTTTATCATGCCTTCACACTTTGAGGGACTTCCTATCGCACTTCTAGAAGCAGGAGCTGCGGGGCTTACTGTGGTTTCTACCCCTGTTGGTGCTATCCCAACAGTGATCGATGAAAATAGCGGATATTTAGCAGAGTTAGGTCAGTTTGCACAAGCGATGGAGAAAGTCATCAAAAACAGAGGGGAAGCAGAAGAGAAAGGGAAAAACCTTCAACAAAAAATTGAAGAAGATTTTTCCATTAAAAGTATGGCAGCTGCACATGAAACAATCTACGATAATTTAACTAGTAATTAGCCCAATATCCTGTATTGATATATGGATGATTTGCATTGATAAATTTTAAATAATCTGTATCAGGTAACATGCCATTCTCTTTTCTATCACCTTTTGCTGCATCATATGCACTTTGAGTTCGTATCAAATTAGATTCACTAATGTTTATATTTGCATTCCAAGAATTACCTTCATCAGCAACATAAACTCCTGAAATCAATGTGTTAGGATTATTAGCAAAAGCGATATTATTATAGAGTGCATCATCGCTATTAAATTCAAAACCTGCTCTGCGATTATCAAAAGCAGTGTTATATTTTAAAATTCGATAAAAAAGAGAAGACGCATCAGTAAACCCTACCCCTTTGTTTTCCCAAGCAAGACAATGTGTTATTACATGATGTCCATCATAATAAGGCCCAAAGAATTGACCGTCTGCATCCCTATTAGAAAGAGATCTTCCTAATTTAAACCCTGTACCATTTATCGCAATAGGCTCCCCATTTATATCATACGCTTGCTTTCCGTTATTATACGACCAAGTATTATATATCTCTACCTTATTACCTGCCTGCCATAGATCAACACCATCATCTACATTATCAAAGACACGACAGCCAATAATTCTGTTACCCTTACCAACACCGGCACGTATATTAATACCATCACCATGTGTTTCATAGTTACCACGACCAGAACTCCAACTTACATCACAATCTTTTATAGTAATATATGAAGGTTTTTGACTATCATCAACTAATCCAAACCCTGTTGAATCATCTTCAAAACCTCCATCTACAACGATACCACTATAAAAATTATTAGAAGATTTAACATTCTCTACAAGTATATTATTTGGAGCTTCCCCATAACCTCCTCTACGTGCTATATGTACCCCATTACCAAAATTCTTGACTGCAAAATCTTTAAATACAAGATATTTTCCAGTCACCCAAAAATTATTTTCTGTTGAAGTAGCATTAACACCTTGAATAATCACGTTACCACCAGGAGCCACAAAATGAATAGGGTTATTCTCTGTTCCAGTTGCTGAAAAAGTTATATTATCTATCTTATAAGTACCATTTTGTATACACACAACTTCACCAGGATTAGCTCCAGCGGCTTTGTTTTTTAACTCATAGACAGATGAAATTGTATTCGCAGGATTACAATCATAGATACGAAAATGATATTCACCTTTATGTTGTGCTTCATCACCAACTTCATTATTATTAAATACTCTGACACTATAATACCCTGGTTGTGCTACTCCACCTATTTCAACTATACCTTTAGTATTTTCTCCATTGACCCAAGCCCAAGACAATACATTTCCTCCATCGTTTGAAGTTCCATAAGGATAAACACCTACCCAATCATCATTTGCTCTTTGAAAATCCTTATAACTCATTGTAATAGTGCTATTAGGTACATATGAATTTACATTTGTCCAAATATCCGCTGCGTAAACTTGTATTCCAAGTAATAAGACACTAATAAATACTAAAATTCTTTGCATAG
>JAHZKW010000152.1 GCA_022600175.1 Campylobacterota bacterium | reverse complement strand
TAATATCGGAGATTTTTATTTTTCCTAAAAATTTATGTGATTTTAGAACTATTTTTTATTTTTAAGTTTATTTTTTACTTAACGTGATAAAGTTGCATAATTTAAAACTTAGAGGATAACATGAAACTCTTATTTACAACACTTTTTCTATTTTCTTCGCTTCATGCACTGCAGCTTGGTACCGTTCCTCCAGAAGTAATATTGAAAGGGAAAAAAGGTGGTAAAGTTGATGGCTCAGCTTGGAACTCTTCGATGTTAAAAGATAAAGTTTATGTACTCTTTTATGTAGATCCTGATGAACGAAATGCTAATAATACTTTTTCTGAAGCACTTAAAGCAGAGAAGTTTGATTTAGATAAGTATGGTTCAGTTGCCATTGTCAACATGGCTGCAACATGGATGCCGAATTTTGCAATTGAAAAGAAGCTTAAAGCAAAACAGAAGAAGTATCCAACAGCTTTATATGTTAAAGATAAAAAACGTGTACTTGTTGATCAATGGGGATTAGCAGATGATAGTTCTGTGATTATTGTATTTTCTAATGAAGGTAAAATACTTTACTACAAAGATGGTAGACTCAGTAATGATGAGATTTCAAAAGTGATCACATTGATTTACGATAACCTTTAAATAAAAATCTAGTAAGATTGATCAAATAACTAGAATAAAGTTCCACCTCTCAGCTATATTTTTCTCAAATTAGTAATGTTAAGTCTGAAAAAAGACGATGTTTATTAAATATTAGGCAGTCGATGATGAAAATTTAGACATCCTTTTGTAAAATGTCTTTTATCATAAAGGAATAAAATATGGGAGAATTTATAGCAGTTTCGGAAAGCTCCAAAAATGCACTTAATATGGCAAATCTTGCATCTACTTTACCAGTACAGGTATTGATCTTTGGTGAAGTGGGGACGGGGAAGACATCATTGGCCAATATTGTTGCACCACAAGCAACACAGTATGATGCGTTACAGTTACAACTTTTGATTAAAGAAAATAACATCAATCTTGATGAAATTGAGACCTTGATTGTGCCTAATATTCATCATGTCAATAATGTGAAGCAATTTATTGAAAAGTTTGATCAACACAATATCAAACTTATTGCAACAGCAACTGAAGAGAAAGATAGTTTTCAAGAGAAGTTTGCAGTAAGGATTGATCTACCTCCTTTATGTGAGCGTTTAGAGGATTTGAAAAAACTCTCACAGATCTATTTAGATGAAGCAAATAGATTGTTTGAAACAGAGGTTTCTTTAGATAATGTGGAGATGGATACCTCTTTAAATAGTATCTCTTTAAAAAGATCAATCTACAGAAGTGTACTATTTGATTCTATTAATAAAGAGCAGGTATTTGGCTTATTAGAGAAGTTCTTATATAAAGAGATGGCAGATTCTACTGAGTATAAAGATCTCTTAGAAATATTTGAAATCCCTCTCATCAAAGTAAGTAGGACAAGGTTTAAAAGTCAACTCCAGATGGCACAAAAGTTAGGTATCAACCGTAATACACTACGTAAAAAAATCAATCAATACAATTTACAAGAGGATTAGAAGATGGATACATTACATGAATCATTTTTAGAATACGATCTTAATCCATTTATGGTTTTTAGTAGTAGTGGTAAATTGTTAACCTATAATCAAGAGGCAGAGTATCTACTCTCCTTTGTACCACCACAAGAGCTTTATGATCTAGCGGTCAATTATGCAGCACAAAGTTTTGGCTTTCGTTCAACACATGTCAATCTTCGTTATGATAGATACTCATTTTGTATTGTGCTAGTTGGATATCTTGATGATGATAAGATAGGATTAAAGCTATATAAAGAGGTCTCAGGAAATACAGTTTCTGTGAGTAAAAACAATATGACATCTGCTAATCTTTTTGCGCTTTTAGAACTCTCTAAAAATAGTATTTTAGCGAGTAGAAAAATATTGATTACAGAGTCATTTGATCCAACAATCCCAGAAATGAGGCTTCATGTTGAGAAGTTTCTCAAACTTTTAAACAAAGTCTTCAGTGAGTATACCAATACCAAAGGGCTTGAACTACGTGTGAGTTTAAAGATAGGTCAAAATATGCTTGTTGAGGGTAAATCGTATCCAATTTGCAATATTGTTATTATAGATAGAAACACAACAGTACAAAATCGTGAAGTTTTACATACCTTAGCGACGGAAGCTAATGTTGTAGTGATTATTAAAGAAGGTAAGACAATCATTGAATTTCCTATTATTGATTAATTTTTAACCATAAAAAGAGTTAAAAATTATAGGTTAGACTGCTATAATACATCATTCATTTCATTATAAGGAGAGTTGAATATGAGAAAAATTGGTTTAAGTTTGGCAGTGATTGCTATGATAACTACAGCTGCACAAGCTGAGATGAAACTAGCAGAGTTTGGTGGTAGTGCAAGTTTGTTTTACGGTACAAATGATGCATTTGGAGATGGTGATTTATTTGATAAAACAACTTCATATGGAAATGCTGCGATTAATTTAAACGGATCTGCAAATGTAGGTTCTTGTGATACGTGTACAACATTGAACTTTGGTGTTACAGGGGTCTCTACAATGGGGCTTGAGAATACAGTTGTTGGTGGTACGTGGGTTAATCATACATTAGATGATGCAATTTGGATTGATACTTTAAATCTTACATTTAACCCGTTAGATGGTATTTCCAATACTACAATGGTAATTGGTCGTCAAACGTTAGAAACCCCAATGGTATTTACTGAAACTTGGAATATCGCACAAAATACATTTGATGCTGCAGTAGCAGTAAATAACGATATTAAAGATACAACACTTGTTGGTGCTTGGGTTGGAAGATCAAACAATGCTGGTAGTGGAACATATGTTACTGTGAATGCAACAGATGGTTTCAGTAATAACAGCTTTGATTCATTTTTAACAGATGAAGGTGCGTATACAGTGGGTGGTGTAACAAAACTTATCCCAATGCTTGATACACAAGCGTGGTATTATGTTGCGCCAAGTGTTGCAAGTGTCGCATGGGTTCAAGCAGATGCTGAGATATCAGGGGTGACTCTAGGTGCTCAATATGCTATGTTAGATGGTAAAGATGACTCAGATGGTAATGTAGTTGCTGTAAAGTTAGGCTATACATATGAAGGATTAGGCTTATCAGCTGCTTATTCAAGTGTTGATGAAATGACAGGTACATCAAGTGCACTTGGATTCAAAAACCTTGGAAATGACCAATCAATGTTATATACAGAAGCTTGGTGGAACTTTGGACATGTAGGAGAATCTGATACAGACTCTTTCAATGTAACTGCTACATATAGTTTAGAAGATATTGCTGATCTAGGCTTATTTTATACAAGTGCTGATCATGCTACAGTCGCAGATATGAATGAAATTACTGTAACTGCAGGTAAGTCTTTTGGAAATTTAGATGTATCTCTTGCTTATATCAATACTGATATTGATGATGGAACTGATGCTCAAACTGATATTCAGGCTTATTTCGTTTATAACTTCTAAGTTGTTTATGTGTTACCCAATTGGGTAACACATATCATTTTATCTCCAAAATAAAAACCCTACTAGTGCAACAAAAATAATTCCTATAAAATTTGCAACTACACCAATACGTGCCATAGTACCCACTTTGATAACTCGACTACTCATGATAATAGCATTAGGAGGAGTGGCAATTGGGAGCATGAATGCATAGCTTGCAGCAATAGTAGCAACCATCATCATTGCGATACCATCACTTCCCATATCTTTTGCAAATTCATAAAAAATAGGTAATGCAATAGAAGTGAGTGCTGTATTACTTGTCACTTCAGTAGAAAAACTGACAAAAAGGGCGACCAGAAGAAACATCCAAAAAAGTGGCATAGTAGAGATAAAAGAGATTTTATGTGCAATATCAGCGGCTAAGCCAGTATGTGAAAATGCTGTAGCGATACTAAATCCTGCACCAAATAAAAATATGATTTCATAAGGAAGGTCTCGTGTATCTTCCCATGTTAAAAAGCCAAGTTTGGGTGTAAACATTAAAAGACCATACCCTAGTAATACGAGCTTTTCATTGAGCCCTAATCCATCATAATAAGGGTCTATTTTTGTATTTAGAACCAAAAGTAGTGCTAATGACCCTAAAATCCAAAGCAATCTCTTTTGCAAATCTGTTAATGCGGGTATCACTGTACTGATCTCTTTCACACACTCATTTTTGACACTGTATGAGAGTAGATAAGGAACCGTAAGAAGCATCAACATAGCGACAGGGGAGACTAAAAAGATCCACTCTCCAAAAGAGGGGATAGTTAAACCTTTATCTTCCAAAAATCCAAGTAGTAACATATTGGGTGCAGTACCAATAGGTGTGATAATACC